>CAZPBH010000199.1:1648-4651 GCA_964584645.1 uncultured Rhodospirillales bacterium
CGCGCCTCGCCGAAGCGCTGGCGAACGCGGCCGCCAAGTCCCAGAAGATCATCGAGCGGGCGATGGCCCGGCGCAGCCGCGATCAGGGCCCGATGGCCGCCGACCCGTTCAATATCGGCCATGCCTTCATCGAGTATACCAACCGCCTGATGAGCGACCCCTCGAAGCTGATCGAGGCGCAGACCGATCTGATGCGCAGCTATGTGGAGCTGTGGGAGCGCGCGACCCGCCGTTTTCTCGGCGAGGAGGTCGAGCCGATGGTCGAGCCGCCCAAGGGGGATCGCCGCTTCCGTGATCCGGCCTGGAGCGAGAGCGCGCTGTTCGACTACATCAAGCAGGCCTATCTGCTGGGCGCCAACTGGATGACCGAACAGGCCCGCGGTGTGGAGGGCCTGTCGGAGAAGGACGCGGCCAAGGTCGACTTTTATACCCGCCAGTTCGTCGACGCCATGTCGCCCTCGAACTTCCTGATGACCAACCCGGAAGTGCTGCGCGCCACGGTCGAAAGCGGCGGCGAGAACCTCGTGCACGGGCTGGAGAACCTGCTGGAGGATCTCGAGCGCGGCGAGGGCGAGCTGATGATCTCCATGGTCGATCAGGATGCCTTCGAGGTCGGTCGGAACATCGCCACCACACCCGGCAAGGTCGTCTATCAGACCGACCTCATCCAGCTCATCATGTACGAGGCGCAGACCGAGCAGGTGAACCGCCGCCCGCTGCTGATCGTTCCACCCTGGATCAACAAGTTCTACATCCTCGACCTCAGGCCCGAGAATTCTCTCATCCGCTGGGCCGTCGAACAGGGCCACACGGTCTTCATCGTCAGCTGGCGCAATCCCGACGGTTCGATGCGCGACAAGGGCTTTCCCGAATACATGAAGGAGGGCCTGCTGGCGCCGCTCGATGTCATCGCCGACATCACCGGCGAGCCCGACGCCAATGTCATCGGCTATTGCCTTGGCGGCACGCTGCTTGGCACCACGCTGGGCTATCTCAAGGCGAAGGGCGAGGAGAAGCGGATCGCCAGCGCCACCTTCCTTGTCGCCATGCTCGACTTCTCGGAAGCGGGCGAGATCCAGGATGTCTTCATCGACGAGGCGCAGATCGGTCATCTGGAAGACCAGATGGACAGCAAGGGCTATCTCGGCGCCGAGGCCCTGCACCGGACCTTCAACCTCTTGCGCTCGAACGATCTGATCTGGTCCTTCGTGGTCAACAACTATCTGCTGGGCAAGGACCCGATCCCCTTCGACCTGCTCTACTGGAACAGCGATTCCACGAACCTGCCGCGGGCGATGCACAGCTTCTACCTGCGCAACATGTACCTTGAGAACCGGCTGGTGCAGCCGGGCGGGATCACCATCGACGGGGTGCCGATCGACCTCGGCAAGGTCACCACCCCCGCCTGCTTCGTCGCCACGCGGGAGGATCACATCTGCCCCTGGCGTACGGTCTACAAGTCCAGCCGGCTGCTGGGCGGGCCGACCGAGTTCATGCTCGGCGGCTCCGGCCATATCGCCGGCGTGGTCAACCCGCCAAGCGCCAACAAGTACATGCACTGGACCGGCAAGCCGGGGGCGGCAGAGCCCCATGACTGGCTCGACAAGGCGTTCGAGGCGCCGGGCAGCTGGTGGCCGGAATGGGCGAAATGGGCGCATGCCCATGAGGGCGGCAAGGTGCCAGCCCGCAAGCTGCCGGGTCCGCGCTCGAAATACAGGCCGATCGAGGACGCGCCCGGCTCCTACGTCAAGGTCCGGGCGATGTAGGACCGCTCAGCCGTCGCCGATGGCGTCCTTGTGACGGTTGGCGAGGCGGATGTAGTGCGGAATCACATCCTTCATCATCTGCCGGTCGGCCTCCGTCAGATCGCGCATGTACCTGGCCGGGCTGCCGGCCCAGAGCTGGCCGGCCTTCACCACCTTGCCCGGCGTGACCAGCGCGCCAGCGGCAACCATGGCCCCTTCCTCGACCACCACCCCGTCCATCAGGCAGGCCTTCATGCCGATGAACGCGCCGTCCCCGATCGTGCAGCCATGGATGAGCGCCATGTGCCCGATCAGCACATCGGCGCCGATATGGGTGCCGAACTTCCGATAGGTGCAGTGCACGACCGAGCCGTCCTGGATGTTCGAGCGGGCACCGATCCTGATCTCGTTGACATCGCCGCGCACCACACAGCCATACCAGATGCTGACATCCGGCCCGATCTCGACATCGCCGATCACGCTTACCCCCGGGGCCACGAAGGCGCTGGCATCGATGGTGGGATGGGTGCCCTCGAAGAGCAGGATGTGGGTCATCGGATGCTCCCGAGAGCTGAAGAGCGGTGTAAGATCAGGGGAAGAAGGGTGCGGCTTCGAGGCCGAGGGTCTCCGGCCAGCCCATCATCGCGTTCAGGTTCTGGATGGCCTGCCCGGCCGCTCCCTTCACCAGATTGTCGATGGCCGCGATGACGATGGCCCGCCCCGGGAGCCGGTCGGGGAACACGTTGATCAGGCAGAGATTCGAGCCACGCACATGGCGTGTCGCCGGCACCAGCTCGCCCGGTGCAACGCGCACGAAATATTCGCCCGCATAGCGCTCCGCCAGCGCGGCCTTCAGTTCCTTCTCGCTCGTGCCGAAGGCGAGCTTCACATAGCAGGTCACGAGCTCCCCCCGGTTCATCGGGATCAGATGCGGGGTGAAGTTGATCGTGATGGCGGAGCCGGCCGCCTTGCCGAGTTCCTGCTCGATCTCCGGCATGTGCCGGTGGCGCCCGACGCCATAGGCGTGCAGCCCTTCGGCCACCTCGCTGAACAGATTGGCTTCCTTCAGCGCGCGTCCCGCCCCGGATACCCCTGACTTTGCATCGATGATGATGTCCTCGCTGCGGATCAGCCCGGCCTCGAGCAGTGGGGCCAGAGCCAGCAGGCAGGCGGTCGGATAGCAGCCGGGATTGGCCACCAGCCGGGCATTGCGCACGGCCTGGCGGTTCAGCTCGGTCAGGCCATAGACGGCCTCAGC
>CAZPBH010000200.1:0-4365 GCA_964584645.1 uncultured Rhodospirillales bacterium
TGCAGGCAGGATGGAGCCCGACCCGCAAGCCCCGGCCGCAACCAGCACCCGTCTCCCGGCCGAAATCGAGGAAGACACGGCCGCACCGCCCTCGCGCATCGAGGCCATCATCGGCCAGCCACGCCCGGCCCGGGAACCCGCGCCCGCCGAGCCCCTGACCGACGAGCCGCAACCAGCTGAGCCCCTATCGGCTGAACCGAGGTCCATCGAGCCTCCGGGTCCGGGAACCACGGGCGGCCCCGACGCCCCGGCCGCACGGCAGGGCGGGTTGGAGGTCATCATCGGCGGCCAACGCCTGCCCGACGAGGTACCGATGGATGCGCCGATGGGGGCGCCGTCATCCTCGCCTGAGGTCTTTATGCCCGGCGAACCGGGTGAACCCTTGCCCTTGTTCCCGGCCTCGGGCCCGAGTGGCGAGCGTCCGCCGATCGACGAGGGCCCCCTGTTTCGCATCGAGGGCGATGACGAGCCCACCTTCCGGATGATCCCGCCCTCACCCCGCGCCGCCCTGTCCGACGAGCCGGGCGACACCATGGTCCGCTGCGATTTCGGCGGCGGTGTCGAGGCCCCGGCAGAAGCCGCCGTCTGTCGTCGTTCGGGCGGCACGGTCCTTCCCTGAACCAGCGGGTCGCGTGGTCACAAGGGAAAGCGACACCACGCGGGGCCTTGCCCTCCCAACGGGCCCGCTCGCCCTCGCGGCAGCCGGGCTGATCCCGTTCTTCGCCGGTGCCACAGCCGCATGGCTGCTGCCGGTTCGGCTGACCGAGCTGTGGAGTTCGTTGCTGGTCGGCTATGGCGCGGTCATCCTCAGCTTTGTCGGCGCCGTGCATTGGGGCTTTCTGCTGGCGCAGGGGGGCGAGCATCGCCTCTGGCGCCTCAGCCGCGCGGTGGTGCCAGCGCTCGCTGGCTGGATCGCGCTGTATCTCGATCCCTTTCACGCCCTCGCGCTGCTCGTGGTCGGGCTGGTGACGGTCTATTTCTGGGATCGCGAATTGATGATGGCTGGTCTGGCACCGCCCTGGTACCCGATGCTGCGACGCTGGATCAGCCTCGGGGCCGTTCTGGCCCTGCTGACCGGGATGGCGGCGCTGCGCCTGCGTCCGCTTTAGGACCACGAGAGCGGAGCTGGTCGGGGATCAGCGCCACGACCATCACCAGGGCCGCCAACGCCATGACGTTCAGCGTGATCGTGATGGGCCAGGCGGTGCCATCGTCGAACTGGGCCACAACAAAGCCGGCCACGGCCCCCAGCCCGATCTGGAAGAAGCCCAGCAGCGCCGAGGCGGCCCCGGCGATGTGCGGGAAGGGGGCGATCGCCCCGGCGATGGCGTTGGGCAGCACCGCACCCACCCCCAGAATCCAGAGGCACATCGCGGCCGTGACGCCGGGTGCCGTCAGCACGCCAAGCGCCGTCTGCGCCAGAAAGCTCAGCCCGCCCAGAACACAGGCCGCGATCCCCAGCAGGGTGAAGCGGCCCGGACCGAGGCGTCGGGTGAAGAAGGCGGAGCTGGTCGTGCCCGCCAGAAAGGCCAGCGCCATCAGGCTGGCATACCAGCCATAGTGATGCGGCGGGATGCCCAGCTGGTCCACCAGGATGAACGGCCCGGCCGAGTGGAAGGCGAAACTGCCGCCCAGCGTCAGGCCGATGGCCGCCGTATAGGCCACAAAGATGCGGTGGCCGAGTGCCGTGCGATAGGCGCGCAACATGCCGGATGGCGCGAGCGCCCCCCGGTCGGGCCGCAGGTTGGTCTCCGGCAGGCGCAGGAAGGCGATCACGGTCAGCGCGCATCCCAGCGTCAGGATCAGCGCAAAGACCGACCGCCAGCCGAACCAGAGGTCCATATACCCGCCCAGCAGCGGGGCGATGGCCGGCACTCCGCCCAGCGCCAGCGCGATCATCGACATGATCCGGCTGATATCCTCAGGCGCCGAGGTGTCGCGCACGATGGCGCGCGGCAGGGCTGCCGCCGCACAGATACCGCTGCCCTGCGCCAGACGCCCCAGCAGCAGGGCGAGCGGGTCGGTCGCGATGACACAGGCGATCGAGCCGGCGACGAAGATGCCAAGCCCCGCAAACAGCACCGGGCGCCGGCCCAGCGCATCGGAGAGCGGGCCATAGATCAGCTGGCCCAGCCCGAAGCCGACCAGATACAACGAATAGCTGAGCTTGATGAGCCCGGGCTCGACCGCGAAGGCCGCAGCCAGAGCGGGCATCGCCGGGACATAGGTGGTCAGGGAGAGGGGGCCGAGTCCGCTGAGGGCGGCCAGCAACCAGATCGGCGGTCGCCCGGGCGAGGCGGCTGCGGCGGGCCCGGCCGTCACTTTCAGGCGGCGACGCGCGGGCGCGGGTCGAGCGCGGGCGAGGCGCTCAAGGGCTCGGGCTCGGTCACCGGGACGGCCCGACGGTCGGGGTCGAAGCGGCGGATGAAGCCGGTCACGCGTGGGGCGATCTGCTCGCGCCAGCGGCGCCCGTTGAAGATGCCGTAATGCCCGCAGGCCTTCTGCAGATACTGGAAGCGCATGTCGTCGGCGAGCCCGCTGCACAGCCGATGGGCGGCGATGGTCTGGCCGGGGGCCGAAATATCGTCGAGCTCGCCTTCGACCGTGAACAGGGCAGTCCCCCGGATCGCCGCGGGATTGACGGTCCGGCCCCGGCACTGCAGCTGGCCGGTCGCCAGCGCGCGGCGCTGGAACACCTCATGCACGGTTTCGAGATAGAACTCGGCCGGCAGGTCCATCACCGAGAGATACTCGTCATAGAACTTGCGATGCGCGGCCGCCGAATCGCCATCGCCTTCGACCAGATGCTCGAACAGCTTGATATGAGCGTTCACATGACGGTCGAGGTTCATGGTCATGAAGCCGGTCAGCTGCATGAAACCGGGATAGACCCGGCGCAATCGGCCCGGATAGCGGAAGGGCACATTGGTGACGACATTGCGCTCGAACCAGCCAAGCGGGTTCTGCCGGGCGAGGTTGACGGGCACGGTCGGCGCCGCGTCGACGTCGATGGGTCCCCCCATCAGCGTCATCGTCGGCGGCTGGGCGGGGTCACCATCCTCGGCCATCAACGCCACAGCAGCGAGGGCCGGCACGGCCGGCTGACAGACCGCCATCAGATGCGTGCGTGGCCCCAGATGGGTCAGAAACTGCCGGACGAGATCAATGTAATCCTCCAGCCCGAAGCGACCGCGGGCGAGCGGGACATCGCGGGCATCCTTCCAGTCGGTGATGTAGACGTCATGGGTCTTCATCATTTCCGCGACCGTGCCGCGCAGCAAGGTCGCCCAATGGCCCGACAGCGGGGCGACGATCAGCAGTTTCGGGTCGTTGAAGCTGCCCGCCCGCTTCACGTGCAGCAGGTCGCAGAACGGTGTCTCCAGCGCTGTCTGGAAGCTGACCGGGACGGTCTTCCCGTCGATGCTGACCTCATCGAGGCCCCATGCCGGCTTGCCACGCGGCCGTGTCACACGCTCGAACACCGTCGCGGCGGCGGCCAGTTGACGGCCGAAGCGCGTATAGCCCGCCGGCGAGAGCGGATGGCTCAGGCCGTATTGCACGGCCTCGGCAGAAAGGCGCAGAGGCGCGAAGGCGGCCTGTTGCATCTCGTACAGCGCATAAAGCACGCGGTCTTCCCCTCCAGACTGAGCCGTTCCCGCTGGAAGCATTGGGGTCGGCCTAGGGTCGAATACTCGGGAAGCGGCGCAAGAATTGCGCCCTGCTTACAGCAAGCAAGATGGGCGATTCCCCGGGCGATTGCCAAACCGGCCTCGTCAGGGCTGCCCTGCGCGTTTCCGTCGCGCACCATGATTTGATCTGAATGACCAGAAATGAAGGTAATTCAGCCTTGCTGGGGCGGTTCCCATGCGCTTTCGGTCTCTTCGGGGCTCATCTCCAGCCACATCGCATTGAGGATCGCGAAGCTGCAGGCCAGCCCGACACCCAGCATCCAGGCAAAGTACCACATGATCTTTCAGCTCCCTTTCGGTCCTTCTCCGGGCCTCAATAGGCCTCGGAGCCTTTCTTGATGCTTTCGGTGGTCACGCGCCCGCTCATCACCTTGAAGGCCCAGCTCGTATAGGCCAGGACGATGGGCAGCAGGATGACGGTGGATACCAGCATGACCATCAGCGTCAGATGGCTGGACGAGGCGTCCCAGACGGTCAGGCTGGCATCCGGGTTGAGCGATGAGGGCAGCAGGAAGGGGAACAGGCTGACCCCGGCGGTGGATACGATGCCGAAGGTCGCCACCGCGCTGCCGAGCCAGGCGATCAGGTCCTTGCCGAAGCGGAGTGCCAGCGCGGAGACGGCTGCGCCGGCGAAGCCCAGCGCCGGGGCCAGCATCATCCAGGGATAGCGGGCATA
>CAZPBH010000200.1:4375-4609 GCA_964584645.1 uncultured Rhodospirillales bacterium
ATACCCGTCTCGCGCACCACCTCCTTGCGCAGAGGGTTGGACGGGCCGGCGGGGTCGGCGCCCTCGACGATCCGGTAGCCTTCGATGAAGAAGGCCACGATCAGCCCGGCCAGAGCGAACAGAGCGATCACGGCGAGGGCCGCGATGACGCCAAAGAACCGGGAGCGGTCGCGCACCACACCCTCGGTCTTGCAGGCCAGATATCCGGCGCCATGCATCACCATCATAGCCAGG
>CAZPBH010000201.1:0-4596 GCA_964584645.1 uncultured Rhodospirillales bacterium
GGCGGCCATTCCCTCCTCGCCGTCCAGGCCGCGGCCAGGTTGGGTCGTGCCTTCGGGACGAGCTTCCCGGCCAACACGCTGTTCGAAGATCCGACGGCACGGCGTGTGCTGGCCCGGCTTCAGGCCGGACGCACCGGCAACCTGCCGCCGCTGGTGCCGCGCGCCGACCGTCAGGCGCGCCCGGCGCCCGGGCAGGAGCAGATCTGGTTCCTCTCAAGCCTTGAGGGGGCGGAGGCCTACAATGTTCCCGACGGCTTCATCATCGACGGTCCGGTCGATCTGGAGGCCCTGTGGGCTGCCCTTGAAGATGTGATCGCCCGGCACGAAGCCCTGCGCACCCGGGTCACGCTGGATGAGGCGGGGTGCCGGATCGACCTTGGCTCCGGATCGATCCCGGACATCCGGCCCGTTCACCTTTCGAATGCTACCGATCTGCAGGGCTGGTTCAAGGCCGAAGCGCTGAGACCCTTCGATCTGGCTCGTGAAATCCCCATCCGCGTGGCGGCGGCGCACCTGCAGGATGGCCGGACCGCGCTTGCCATCGTGATGCATCACTCGATCACCGATGGCGGCTCTGCACGATTGTTCTATAACGACCTGTCGGCTGCCTATGCCGCACGACGCGCCGGGCAGGTCTGGCAGAATGCCGCGCCGGAAATCGGCTATTACGACTGGGCGGCATGGCATGCGGAGCTGCTGGAAGGTGAGGCACTCGTGCCCGCCCTGGAGCGCTTCCGGGACCGTCTTGCCGGCGCGCCGGAAAGCCTCAACCTGCCGGAGGATTACCGGCGCCTCGATGCCAGCGCCTATCGCGGAGCCATGCTCCGGCTGCCCATCGGCAGGAAGCTGGCGGGCGATCTGCGGGCTGCCGCAGGCTCGGCGCAGGCCACGCTCTTCATGGTGCTGGCGAGTGCTGTCACGACCCTGCTTGCCCGGCTTTCCGGAGAGCGGGACATCGTTGTCGGTGCGCCGGTCAGCCTGCGCGATCAGGCCGCGACCTCCGACCTTCTGGGCTACATGATCAACACCGTCCCGCTGCGTGTCCAGCTTGAGGCGGCGGCCAGCCTCGCCGATGTGCTGGAGGCCGTGAGAAGGGACGCGCAGGCAGCCTTCGCCGACAAGCTCGTGCCGCTCGACCGGATCGTACAGGCGGTGCTGCCGGATCGCTCGAGCGCGCGCACGCCCCTGTTCCGGGCCCTCGTCGTCCTTCAGGGTGCCGAGCGGATGGGCCTGATGCTGGAAGGCGCGCGGGTCACGCCTGTCCATATCGATGCGGTCAGCGCGCGCTATGACCTCACCTTCGCCTTCGAGGAGGGCGAGGCAGGGCTGGATCTCGTTCTTCATTATGCGGCCGACCTGTTTGCGCCGGAGACCGCGCAGGCGATGGCGTCTGCGTTGCTGCCCGTGCTGCAGGATTTCGTCGAGGCGCCAGAGCAGCCGGTCGATGAGGTGGCCTTCGATCCACCCCCTCCTCTTGTTGAGGGGCGTTGTGCGCCTTCTGGTTCGGTTGTGGATCGTTTTGTCTTCATGGTTGCGGCCCATGGCGATGGGGCGGCGCTGGAGGATACGGACGGCTCGGTCCTGAGCTATGCCGATCTGGATGCGCTGAGCGACCGGATCGCCGGCGGTCTGGCGGCGGCCGGTGTGGTGCGTGGCGACAGGGTGGGGCTCCTGCTGGGCCGGGATGTGCTGGCGCTGGCGGCCCAGCTTGGGGTGCTCAAGGCGGGCGGGGCCTATGTGCCGCTTGATCCCGAGCAGCCGTCGGCGCGTCTGGCCTCGATGGTGGCGGATGCGGCCCCGCGGGTGCTGGTGAGCGATGGCGGTGCGTCGGATCTGCCGGCCTTTGCGGGCCCGGTGCTGGGTCTGGCCGATCTGGCGCAGGCGGCGCCGCTGGCCCAGCCTGTGGCCCGGACGGGTGCGGATACGGCCTATGTGATGTTCACCTCCGGCTCGACGGGCCGGCCCAAGGGCATTGCGGTGCCGGACCGTGCGGTGCTGCGTCTGGCGGTGGAGGGCGGCTTTACCGAGATCACGCCCGGCCGGCGGATCGGGCAGCTGGCGACGACGGTGTTCGATGCGGCGACCTATGAGCTCTGGGGGGCATGGCTGAATGGCGGGACCTGTGTGGTGCTGGCGCGTTCGGCGGCCTATGCGCCGGATGAACTGGCAGCGGCGCTGGCGCGGGGCCGTGTGGACGAGGTGTTTCTGACGGCGAGTGTGTTTGCCCGCGCAGCGCGGTCGGGGATCGATGTGTTTGGCGGTCTCTCGCGGGTGATCTTCGGCGGTGAGGCGGCGGATGTTGAGGCTGTAAGCCTTGTGCGGGCGCGCTATCCCGATCTGGATCTGGTCAACGGCTATGGCCCGACGGAGACGACGACCTTTGCGGTGACCCAGCATGTGGATGTCGTGCCGGAGCGGGCGCGCTCGATCCCGATCGGCAGGCCGATCCGGGCGACTTCGCTGCATGTTCTGGATGCTGGTCTCAACCCGCTGCCGGTGGGGATGCCGGGCGAGCTTTATATCGGTGGCGAGGGACTGGCCGATGGCTATGTCGGCCGGCCGGGTCTGACGGCGGAGCGTTTCCTTGCCGATCCGTTCAGCGAGGTTCCGGGGGCGCGGCTGTACCGCACGGGGGATCGTGTGGTGCGTCGGGCTGACGGGACGCTGGACTATCTTGGCCGGATGGATGCGCAGGTGAAGCTGCGCGGTTACCGGATCGAGCCTGGCGAGATCGAGGTGGTGCTGGCGGGTCTGCTGGAGGCTGGCGGGGCGGCGGCTGTCGATCTGCGCGAGGTGGAGGGCGAGCCGGCGCTTTATGGCTGGGTGACGGGCGGTCCGTTGAGCGCGGAGGGTGAGCAGGCGCTGCGCGCAGCCCTGGCATCACGGCTGCCGGGCTGGATGGTGCCGAAGCGTCTCTTTGGGGTTACGGCACTGCCGGTGGCGGCGACGGGCAAGCTCGATCGCAAGGCCCTTATGGTGCCTGAGGCGCTGGCCGCGACCGCTCCCGTTGCCGACCCGCCGCAAGGGGCGACGGAGGCCGCGCTGGCGGATCTCTGGTCCGGTCTGCTGGACGGGGTGCGCCCGAACCGCGGGGACAATTTCTTTGCCCTGGGCGGGCATTCGCTGCTGGCGGTGAAGCTTGTCGCTGCCATCCGGACCCGCCTCGGCACCGAGCTGGCGCTGCGCGCCATCTTCGACCACCCCACCCTCACCGCCATGGCCAACGCCATCGACCAGCAGGAAAAGGGGGAGGTGCGGGGTATCACCCGTCACGATTGGGCAGATGCACGGCGTCCGGTTGCCGACCGGCAGGCACGGCTCGGCCTGATGGACCGGATCGACGGTTCGGGGATGGCCTATACCATTCCGATAGCCCTGTTGGCTGAAGGACGGATTGCACCTGAAGCGCTGAGCGAGGCGCTCCTGGCGCTGTGCCACCGCCACGAACCGCTGCGCACCCGGCTGATGCTCGAAGAAGGTGCCTGGAGCGGCCTGGTCGACGACATCGGGGCCGTGCCGCTCGCGGTGATCGAGGAACCCTCTGTGGAGGCTCAGGCAGCCCGGGAGCGACTTGAGGTCCATGCGCGTGCGTGGGCAAGGGAGCCCTTCGAGCTGAGCCGCGATCTTCCCCTGCGCGCCCGGATCGTCGATTTTGCCGGGGCGCGGACGGGCATCGTGCTGATCCTGCACCATCACGCAGCCGATGGTCTGTCGGTTCCGGTGTTGCTGCGCGATCTTGCGGCGATGCTGGGGGACAGCGCCGAAAGCTTGCCCGATCTGCCCTTCAGCTATGCTGACTGGGTTGCCTCCATGGAGGGGAGCGAAAGCGCCTCAGCCCTCGAGGACGCCCTTGCCGCCCTGGACGGGGCGCCGACACTGCTCGACCTGCCGGGGGATCGCCCGCGACCGCGCCAGCGCAGCCATGAAGGTGGGCTGGTGATGTTCGACGTGCCTGCCGAGGTGACGGCCCGGCTCGAAGGGCGGGCGCGAGGCTGGGGAGTGACACCCTTTGCCGTTCTGACAGCATCCTGGGGGGCGCTGATGGGACGCCTGGCGGGGGTTGAGGATGTGCTGCTGGGTGTGCCCGTTGCCGGCCGTCCGGAAGGTGCCAGCGACCTCATCGGATTCTTTGCGGATACGGCCGTGATCCGCCTCAAGCCGGGCTCAGGCGCGACATCTGCCGCGCTTGCCGCCGAGGCACAGGCGGAGCTCGCCCGGGCGCTCAACCGCGCGGTGCCTTTCGATGCTTTGGCCCGGGCGCTCGATGATCGGCGCGATACGGGCATCACACCTGTCTTCCAGTCGATGATCGCCTTCAGCGAGGCGCCCGCGCGCCAGCTGGACCTGGGCGGCAGCAAGGCCGCGCTGATCGATGTCCATCCCGGCACGGCGAAGTTCGACCTTCAGCTCCAGATCTTCCGCGAGGCCGATGGCGCGCTGCGCTGCGGGCTTGAACATGCCAGCGATTTCATCTCTGCCGCCTGCGCGCGGCACTGGGCCGATGCCTGGCTTGGCCTGCTGCGGGCCATGGTGGACGAAGGTGCCACCCCCCTTTCCGGACTTGCGCTGAGTTTGCCTTCGGAGGCGAGGGCCCTG
>CAZPBH010000202.1:0-4590 GCA_964584645.1 uncultured Rhodospirillales bacterium
CGGGGCGCTGGTCGAACCCTTGCGCGCGCTGCTGCATGACGACCCCCGGGAACGCTGGAACCTGGACGAGGTCAATCTCTGGCTGAACGGACGCCGGCTGAGCCCGAAACAGGCGAGCGTGCAGCGCAAGGCGGCGCGCGGCCTTGAGATCATGGACAGCCAATACTGGCGACCGCGATCGGTGGCGAAGGCCCTGGGCGACAACCCGACGGTCGCCATGAGCCTGATCGAGAAGGGGGAGCTGGATCGCTGGCTGCGACGCTCCGCCAGTCAGGCCGTCGTAGCCGATCGGGTGATCGAGGGCATCAAGGGCGCGGCTGCGGTTGGCAAGACCGGTGCGTTCGAGGACCGGCTGGTGGCACGGGTGTGCATCGCCCTCGATCCCGACGGCCCCATCCGCTATCGCGGCCGCGCGGTTCTCCCCGGCGGTATCGCCGCAGCGATCGCCCATGACATGGCCAATGGCAAGGACCCGACGGCGCTGGCCGAGATGGTGGCAACCCAGCTGCCGCTCTTCTGGTTCAACGTCCACAGCGAAACCGCCCATGAATGGCTGCCGCTGGTCAAGTCGCTGGACCTTGGCCGTACGATCATGGGCAAGACGCTGATGGGCTATGGGCTGGAGCGTCTCGCCTACGAGCTTGTGCCCAACCTGCCCTGCCTGAGCCCGATGTTCGAGCGCTTTGTCGTGCTGACACCTGCGGATGTGGTGGGCGCGCTGGAACGGGTGGCCGGGGCGCCGAACAGGCCGAGCCTGCCCATCGACCGTCATGTGGCGGCATTCCTCGCCGCGCGCGACGGTCATCTGCGCAGCGGCACGTTTTCCTCACTGTCCTCTGAAGAGGAGCAGGAAAGGCTGCTGGCGCAGCTGGAAATCCTGGCCGCACTGCAGCGGCGCCACGGCAATCACCCTGCACCGAAACTTTCGCAATGGATGGGCGATCTGGTGGCCCCGCTCACCGACTTCTATCGCAACATCGCGCGCCGCAACAGGATCCAGAACAACGTGAAGGAAGCCGCCAAGGGCGGCAATCTCGGCGCCCTCTACAATGCGGTCTACAACCAGGCCGAACTGACGGCCGACGCCCAGGAATTCCAGCACGCGCGCGCGAAATTTGCCAATTTGAACGAGGAAGCGCACTACCTCATCCACACGGTGCGCAACCGCAAGGCGCTTGAACGCGGCCCCGGTCAGGAGACGGCCGCGACGCTCAGCGGATTTCTCTCCCTGATCGGGATCACCCTCATTATCGCCTCCCGGCTCACCCTGTTCTGAGGCACGATCCCGCGATGAGCTCCACCCCGACGACCTCCCCCCGAGTGCGCCCCCGGCGCGGCAGCAAGAGCGCGCTGGCCCTGACCGGTATGCTGCTCGTAGCCGGACTGACCTTTCTGCCAACAACGATGATCGTGCTGTGCGGCATGCTGCCGACCATCGTCGCCTTCGTGGCGAATCGGGACCGTCAGGACCCCGGGCCGCTGTGCATCGGTTCGACCAATCTCCTGGGCGTGCTGCCGTTTCTGCTCGACCTGTGGACAGGCGAGCACAGCCTGGCGGCGGCCAGCGCGGTCGTCTCCCAACCGCTGAACTGGGTGGTGATGTATTCCGCAGCGGCGATCGGGGCCGCGATCGGCCAGATCGTGCCGGCCGGCATCGCCGCGGCCCTGATCACGAAAAAGCGCTTGCGCCTGCAGGGCATCGTGGAGGAACAGGACAAGCTGATCCGGGAGTGGGGCAAGCCGGTCAGTGCCAATCAGGAGATGCGCGCCAAGGCGTTCTTTGATGCCGAACGGCTCACCCAGGCGCCCCCCAAGGACAAGGAATAGGGGCTGCGAGGGCCAACCGTCGCCTCGGCGTCCGCCGTCCCTTCCCCGATCTTCGAGAGCCCCGGATCTTGGAGAGCGTAGCGCTTGTGCTCAGGCGATCAGGCGCTCATCCTCGGCGGCGGCACGGATTGCCTTCTGCAGCTTTTCGAAGGCCCGGACCTCGATCTGCCGCACGCGCTCCCGGCTGATGCCGTACTGCTTGGAGAGATCCTCCAGCGTGATCGGCTCATCGCGCAGGCGGCGCGAGGTCAGAATGTGCCGCTCGCGGTCGTTGAGGTCTTTCATGGCGACTTTCAGGAGCTGCTTGCGCTTGCCGAATTCCTGATCGTCGGCAACGCGCAATTCCTGGCTTTCGCCCTCGTCGACAAGCCAGTCCTGCCATTCCCCGTCACTGTCCTGCCGCAGCGGCGCGTTCAGCGAATGGTCGGGGGAGGACAGCCGGCGGTTCATGCTGATCACGTCGGCTTCGGGCACGTCGAGGGCGGTCGCGATATGCGCCACCTGCTCCGGCGACATGTCGCCATCCTCGATGGCCTTCATCTGGCCCTTCAGCTTGCGCAGGTTGAAGAAGAGCTTCTTCTGCGCCGCCGTGGTGCCCATCTTCACGAGGCTCCAGGAATGCAGGATGTATTCCTGGATGGCGGCCCGGATCCACCACATCGCATAGGTCGCAAGCCGGAAACCGCGATCGGGATCGAAGCGCTTGACCGCCTGCATCATGCCGACATTGCCTTCCGAGATCAGCTCGGCCAGCGGCAGGCCGTAACCCCGGTATCCCATCGCGATCTTCGCCACCAGACGCAGATGGCTCGTCACCAGCCTGTGGGCGGCATCAACATCCCCATGGTCCTGCCACGCCTTGCCGAGGTTGAACTCCTCGTCCGGCTCCAGCATCGGGAATTTTCGAATGTCCTGAAGATATCGAGCGAGGTTACCTTCGTTGCTGATCACCGGCACGCTGGGCAATGACGCCATAGACCGTTCCCTCTCTCCTGTAGACCTGTCCGCCGACGGCCCCTCGTTCGAGGTATGTTCGAGGCAACACCTCGCATATCCGATAGCAACCCGAAGGCTGCGCCACGGATCGGAAAAGGTGCCCTGCCCCCGCATGACTGCCGAGGCCGTGGCTTGCGTCGCGGGCGGCGCCTGTGAAGTGACGCTTCTGATCCCGCACGACGGGCGGGTTATATGGCACCACCCCTAATTTGCCAATGAAAAATCGCGGGATGCAGCCAAGCGATCACGCAGGGCGCGCATATCGGCGGGCAGCGGGGCGTGCAATTCCATGGGCCGTCCATCATGCGGATGAACAAAGGCAAGCCGGGCCGCGTGCAGCGCCTGCCGCGGGAAGGTCATCATCGCCTCCAGCAGCTCGGGAAAGGGCTTGAGCGCCCGCAGGCCACGACGTTCCGCCGCCGACCGGGCATAAAGCGGATCGCCGATCAGCCCATGGCCCAGATGGCTCAGATGTACCCGGATCTGGTGGGTCCGCCCGGTTTCGAGATCGCAGGCAAGTTCTGCGGCCAGCAGCGGCAGCGCATCCGGGCCAAGACGCTCGGTCACCCGGTAGCGGGTGAGGGCCGCCTTGCCGCCCTCGACCACTGCCATGCGCAACCGGTCGCGCGGATCGCGGCCCATGGGCGTGTCGATGACGCCGGAGGCCGGATCGGGCAGGCCCCAGCAGAAGGCAATATAGCGCCGTGCCAGACTGCGATCGGCCAGCTGGGCCGACAGCGCGCGATGGGCAGCATCGGTCTTGGCGACGATCATCAGCCCGCTGGTCTCCCGGTCCAGCCGATGCACGATGCCGGGGCGCCGCACGCCGCCGATTCCCGACAGCGAGCCCCCGCAATGCGCAAGCAAGGCATTGACCAGCGTGCCCGTGCCATGGCCGGGGGCCGGATGCACGACCATCCCCGCCGGCTTGTCGAGCACGATGAGGTGATCGTCCTCGTACAGGATGGTGAGGGGAATGGCCTCCGGCGTAGGCGTCGCCGCGACGACAGGGGGTAGCGTGACCTCCGCCATCTGGCCGGCGACCACCGCCGCCGAGGCGGCACGGACCACAACGCCGTCGAGCACCACATGGCCTGCAGCGATCAGCGCCTGGATCCGTGCGCGGGAGAGGTCGGGCAGCGCCGCCGCCAGCACCTTGTCGATCCTGCCGCCAGCAGAAAGGCACAAGCTGTGCCGCTGCGTTTCGGCGCCGGCCGTGCTCGCCTCATTGGCGTCGTTGTCATCGTCCTCATCGATCAGCGGCGGGGGCGTCCCCATCTGGCCTCACCATCGACAGTGTCTGCAAGAGAGGGAGCCCTACACCATGCGCTTGATGATCGCCATGCTGGTGGTCGGCGCGGTGATCATCGTCGCCGGATTCACCTTCATTCTGATCGAGCTTGGCCGCCGCGCCGCCGAAGCCCCGCCAGCGGTGGCCCCCGAGGCACCGCGTCTGCCCGAAGGTGCGGTGGTCGAAGAGATGGCCGCAACCAGCGACCGGGTGGTACTGAGGGTCCGTCTGGCTGACGGAAGCCAGCAGCTCTTTCTGCTCGACCCCCGTACCGGCCGGCTGCGGGAGGGACCCTGATCGCCAGGGGTCTGAAGCGGAACGCCATTCGGGGTGAACGCGACCCGCTAGTCGGTGGACGGGTAGCGCCCGGCAAAGCGGTTCTCGTGCCATAAAAGCCGCAGCAACGCGACTGCCGTCGGCTTGGCGTGCCCGGCGCGCCGATGGGCCTCGCCGATGCGTAAGACAGCATCATATTG
>CAZPBH010000203.1:0-3604 GCA_964584645.1 uncultured Rhodospirillales bacterium
CTCGGCGGCGCCATCCTCCATCAGGGCCGGTTCGCCGAGATGAAGACGGGCGAAGGCAAGACGCTTGTCGCCACGCTGCCGGTCTATCTGAACGCGCTTTCCGGCAAGGGGGTGCATGTCGTCACGGTGAACGATTATCTGGCGCGCCGCGATGCCGAATGGATGGGCCAGATCTATCGCTTCCTCGGGCTCAGCGTCGGGGTGATCGTGCCGGGCCTGCCCGATGAGGAGCGCCGGGCCTCCTATGGTGCGGATGTCACCTACGGGACCAACAACGAGTTCGGCTTCGACTATCTGCGCGACAACATGAAGTTCCGGCTGGAGGACATGGTCCAGCGGCCGTTCAACTATGCGATTGTCGACGAGGTCGATTCGATCCTGATCGACGAGGCCCGCACGCCGCTGATCATCTCCGGACCGGCACAGGATTCCAGCGAGCTCTACATCGCCGTCGACCGGCTGATGCCCGAGCTGACCGAGGAGCATTACGAGCGCGACGAGAAGATGCGCACCACCACCCTCACCGAAGAGGGGCAGGAGTTCATCGAGAAACGCCTGCAGGAGGTCGGGCTGATCACCGAGGGCGGGCTCTACGATCTGCAGAATGTCAGCCTCGTCCATCACGTGAACCAGGCCCTGCGTGCCCACAAGCTGCTCAGCCGCGACGATCATTACATCGTCAAGGACGACAAGGTCGTCATCATCGACGAGTTCACCGGCCGGATGATGGAAGGACGGCGCTTCTCGGAGGGGCTGCATCAGGCGCTCGAGGCCAAGGAACGGGTCTCGATCCAGCAGGAAAACCAGACGCTGGCCTCGATCACCTTCCAGAATTACTTCCGGCTCTATCCCAAGCTGGCCGGCATGACCGGCACGGCGATGACCGAATCGACCGAGTTCCAGATGATCTATGGGCTGGAGCCGGTCGAGATACCGACCAACGAGACGGTCGCCCGCCTCGACGACCATGACGAGGTCTACCGCAGCCATCGCGAGAAGTTCGAGGCCATCGTCGCCGCCATCGAGGATGCGCGCACGCGCCAGCAACCGGTGCTGGTCGGGACCACCTCCATCGAGAAGTCGGAGCTTCTGGCCAATCTGCTGAAGAAGAAAAAGATCCCGCACAATGTGCTGAACGCCCGGTTCCACGAGCAGGAAGCCTCCATCGTGGCACAGGCGGGCCAGCCGGGGGCCGTCACCATCGCGACCAACATGGCCGGCCGCGGCACCGACATCCAGCTTGGCGGCAATCTGGAATTCCGCCTGCGCGACGAGGCCTCGGGCATTGAGGACGAGACCAGGCGCAAGGCGAAGGAAGACGCCATCCGCGCCGAGATCGAACAGAACCGCGCCATCGTCCGCGAGGCTGGGGGCCTGTTCGTGCTCGGCACCGAACGGCACGAATCGCGCCGTATCGACAACCAGCTGCGCGGCCGCTCGGGCCGGCAGGGCGACCCGGGCCTGTCGCGGTTCTATCTCTCGCTCGAAGATGATCTGATGCGCATCTTCGGCACCGACCGGCTCGATGGCATGCTCCAGCGCCTCGGCCTGCAGGAGGGCGAGGCCATCGTCCATCCCTGGATTTCCAAGGCCATCGAACGCGCCCAGAAGAAGGTCGAGGAACAGCATTTCGAGGTCCGCAAGAACCTTCTGAAATATGACGACGTCATGAACGACCAGCGCAAGGTCATCTATGAGCAGCGCCGGGAGATCATGGATGCCGCGGATGTCGGCGAAACGATCCGGGAAATGCGCCATGAGGTCGCGAGCGACCTGGTGCAGCGCTGCATCCCCCAGAACGCCTATGCCGAGCAATGGGATATCGACAGCCTGACCCGCGAATGCGCCCGGCTGTTCAACATCACCCCACCGCTGAAGGACTGGGCGGCGGAGGACGGGATCGCCGAAGCGGAGATCGAGGAACGCGTCATCAGCGAGGCCGACAAGCGCGCGGCCGCCAAGGCGGCGGAGATCGGCCCCGATACCATGCGTCGGGTCGAGAAGGGCCTGCTTCTGCAGCTGCTCGACCAGCAATGGAAGGAGCATCTGCTGGCCCTCGACCATCTGCGTCAGGGCATCAACCTGCGCGCCTATGGCCAGCGTGACCCGCTCAACGAGTACAAGCGCGAATCCTTCGAGATGTTCCAGGTGATGCTCGACACGCTGCGCCAGAACGTCGTCGCCACCCTCGCCCATATCGAGCTGCGCCAGCCCGAACAGGCCGAGGCCGAGCCGCTGCGCCGCCAACCGGAGCGCACCATCGAGACGCGGGTCGATCCCGCGCTGGCCGGGCGGGACATGCCCTCGGGTCAGGCAGACGACCAGCACGCCACCGGCAGCGAGCGTCCGATCCCCTTCGCCCGGAATGCCGCGCCGGCGGCCGAGATCGACCCCAACGATCCCTCAACCTGGGGCAAGGTCCCGCGCAACGCGCCCTGCCCCTGCGGATCGGGCAAGAAGTACAAGCACTGCCACGGCCGGCTTGAGAACGCCGCGTAGAGCGGATCGCGTTCGGACTGAACGCGTGAATCCGCTCCAACTTGCCATCAAACCAGACAAATTTTCCGATCGGATGATCCCGTCTGATCGGAATTTGCCCTAGGCAGCCGCTGCGGCCTTCGCCCGGCGCGGGTTCTCCGGGTTGTCGAGGGGGGTCACCCGCAGAAGCGTGATCTGGTTGCGCTGGCGGCGCAGCACATCGAAACGGAAATCGTGGAAGCGGAAACTCTGCCCGGGGCTCGGCAGGCGCTTGGCTTCGTGCAGCACGAGGCCCGCGATGGTGGAATAATCCTCGGCCGGCAGGTTCCATTCGAATTGCCGGTTCAGATCGCGGATGGTCACCGTGCCCTCGATCACGAAGCTGCCATTGGGCTGCGGGCGCACGCCGGCGACCTCCACATCGTGCTCATCCTCGATCTGGCCGACGATCTCCTCGAGGATGTCCTCCAGCGTCACCAGCCCCATGAAGCTGCCATACTCGTCGACGACGAGCGCGAAATGCTCGCGGCGCTGGCGGAAGGCCTGAAGCTGGTTGAACAGGGTGGTGGCGTCGGGAATGAACCAGGGTGGCGAGCTGATCGTGACGATATCGACCTTCTCGGCATCGCCATCATGGGCGCGCAGGGCCCGCAGCAGCGCCTTGGCATGCAGCACCCCCACCACATTGTCGGGGTTCCCCTGCCAGAGCGGGATACGGGTATAGGGGCTTTCCAGCGCCCGGTCGACGAGCTGGGCCACAGGCTGGTCGATGTCGAGCATCACGGCATTGCGCCGATGGGTCATGATCTCCGAGACCTCGACATCGCCGAGATCGAGAATCGAGCGCAGCATGTCCCGCTCATGCTTGATCTCCTGCGCCTCGCCCCGGTGCAGTTCGATGGCACCGCGCAATTCGTCGATGTCGGGGGTCATCGCCATGTCCCCGAAATCCACCCCGAAACGGCGCAGGATGAAGCGGACGATGCCGGTCACGGCCTCGGTCACGGGCGCAAAGAGAAACACGATCACGCGGATGGCCGGGCTGATGAACCGCGCCATGGTCTCCGCATTGTGCAGGGCGTAGGTCTTGGGCAGCACCTCGGCGAACACCAGCACCAGCAGCGTC
>CAZPBH010000203.1:3614-4560 GCA_964584645.1 uncultured Rhodospirillales bacterium
TGGTTGACCCGGGCGGCCGCCTTGTCGCCCTGATTTTCAAGCGCGATCATCCGCGCCCGGCTGGCCGCCGTCAGCGCCGTTTCCGAGCCCGAGAAGAAGGCGGAGAAGAACAGCAGCCCCAGCACCGCCCCGCCATAGATCCACAGAGTCAGATCCGTCATCGCCCTGCCCTGCCCAGCACCGTGCGCACCGCCTCGGCATCAACGTCATGGGCGATGAAGGCCTCCCCCAGCCGTCGCAACAGGATGAAGGTCAGGCGTCCGGCCTCGGCCTTCTTGTCGCGGCCCATCGCCTCCAGCAGGGCATCGGGTGACGCCTCCAGCCATGAAGGCGGCTCGGTCGGCAGGCCCGTTGCCTGCAGATGCCCCTCCAGCCGTGCCAGCGCCCCCGGCTCCAGATGGCCCAGATGGACCGACAACCTCGCGGCGAGCACAAGACCGAAGGCCACCGCCTCGCCATGGATGAGCCGGCCGTCATAGCCGGCCAGCGCCTCATAGGCATGGCCGAAGGTATGACCCAGATTGAGCAGCGCGCGCAGCCCGGCCTCGCGCTCATCGGCGGCAACCACCCGCGCCTTGGTTCGGATGCAGGTGGCCACCGCCCGCGCCCGGGCGGCCGGATCACCGACGAGCACGGCCGTTCCGGCCCCCTCCAGCCAGTCGAAGAAGGTCGGATCGTCGATCAGCGCGGTCTTGACCACCTCGGCATATCCCGCTCGCAGCTCGCGCGCCGGCAGGGTATCCAGAAGGGCGGTATCGGCGATCACGAGGCTCGGCTGATGGAAGGCCCCGATGAGGTTCTTGCCCTGGGGCGTGTCGATGCCGGTCTTGCCACCGACGGAGCTGTCGACCTGGGCGAGCAGCGTCGTCGGGATCTGGATGAAGGGGAGCCCGCGCAGCAGGATGGCCGCCGCCAGACCCACCAGATCGCCCACAACACCACCGCC
>CAZPBH010000204.1:0-4546 GCA_964584645.1 uncultured Rhodospirillales bacterium
CCGCGGTGCATCGTGCCCTCGACGATCCCCTCATGGGTCTGGCAGCCGGTGCGGATGCGCGCACAGGTCTCCGCGATATGGCCGCTACCGATATCAGCGGCCCGCAAGGCCCGCACCTCGCCCGCGAAGGTGTTGATCTGCGCCCAGATCTCGGTCGAGATCAGCGGCCGCAGCGAACGCGCATTGTCCCGTGCGGCGCGCAGGCAGGCCGTGACCGAATTGGGATTGCCGGCATCGCGCAGATAGAACTGGGCCACACCGGCCGCGCTGGGCTCGCCCTGGCGCTCGGTATAGCGGGCCTCATCGGCGAAGATCTGCAGCACCGAGCGCCAGTTGAGCACGCCATCGGCCTCGCGCGAGAAGGTCTGCATCACGTCGAGGATACGCACCAGGCTCTCCGCCCGCTCGACATAGCGGCCAAGCCAGAAGGCAGCCTCGGCATAGCGGCAGAGCAGCGGCGGGGCGCTCATGTGCCGAGAACCCAGGTGTCCTTGGACCCCCCACCCTGGCTGGAATTGACGATCAGCGAGCCGGGCTTCAGCGCGACCCGGCTGAGGCCCCCCGGCAGCACCCAGCTCGACCTGCCCGTGACGATGAAGGGTCGCAGGTCGACATGGCGGCCCGCCAGCCCGCCGCGCGGCGTCAGGGTCGGGCAGACCGACAGCGAGATCATCGGCTGGCTGATATAGTTGTCGGGGTCGGACTTGAGCTTGCGGCGAAACTCCGCGAGCGCCCGCTTCGAGGCATGCGGCCCGATGATCATGCCATAGCCGCCCGATTCGCCGACCGGCTTGACCACCAACTCCTCCAGATGGTCCAGCGTATAGGCAAGCGCGTCCGGTTCGCGGCAGATGCGGGTCTCGACATTGGGCAGGATCGGGTCCTGATCGAGGTAATAGCGGATCAGGCGCGGCATGTAGGCATAGATCGCCTTGTCGTCGGCCACGCCCGTGCCGATGGCGTTGGCCAGGCTGACATGACCCTTGCGCCAGGCGGCGACCAGCCCGCGCACGCCCAGCAGGCTTTCGGGCCGAAACACATTGGGGTCGAGGAAATCGTCACCGACCCGGCGGTAGATCACATGCACCCGCGCCGGCCCGCGGGTGGTGCGCATGTAGACCTTGTCCTTCTCGATGAAGAGGTCCGCGCCCTCGACCAGCGGCACGCCCATCTCGCGCGCCAGAAACACATGCTCGAAATAGGCCGAGTTGTAGATGCCGGGCGAAAGCAGGACGATCTGCGGGTCGTCCACACCCTTCGGTGCGATTTCCTCCAGCGCGGTGCGCAGGCGGTTGCCATAGACATCGACATGGCGGATCGGCATGTCGGCCATCAGGTCAGGGAAGGCGCGCAGCATCATGTGCCGGTTCTCGATCACATAGGACACGCCCGAGGGCGTGCGCGCATTGTCCTCCAGCACCTGAAAGGCGCCGTCCGCCCCGCGAATGATGTCGATGCCGGCAATGTTCACATAGGCGCCGTGCCGGACCGGCAGGCCCACCATCTCCGGCGTGTAGTTCGGGTTGCCCAGCACCAGATCGCGCGGGACGATGCCATCGGCCAGCACCTTCTGGTCGCCATAGATGTCGGCCAGGAACAGGTTGATCGCCTCGACCCGCTGGATACAGCCAGCCTCGATCCGCGCCCATTCGGCGCCCGTCAGCACGCGCGGGACGACATCGAAGGGCAGGATGCGGTCGATTGCCTCCCGGTCCGAATAGACGGTGAAGGTGATGCCCAGGTTGAACAGATCGCGGCTGATGGCCCGGGACCGCTCCCGCAGGCCGGCCAGCCCGATCTCCTCCAGACCTCGCCGGATCCGTGCAAGAACCGCGCGCGCGCCGTTGCCACGTTCGGTCGTCAGCTCGCAGAAGAACGGGCTGTGGTCGTAGCCTTCGAAAAGGCCGGGGCTGGAAACGACCGGGGCGGCGGGCTTGCGGGGGCGGGGTTGTGCGGCAGCCATGCGGTCAACCTAAAGAGGAACCACGTCGACGCCAACCGTTACCCCATGGGCACCGCCCCCGAGGATCACGCCCCGCACCGGGCTGACATCGCCGAAATCGCGTCCCCAGCCGATGACGATATGGTCGTTGGATGCGATGCAGTCATTGGTCGGGTCGGCGTGAACCCAGCCCAGCTCGGGCCCGGCCCAGATCGCGATCCAGGCATGGCTGGCGTCGGCGCCGCGCAACCGCTCCTGCCCCTTGGGGGGAATTGTGCGGATATACCCCGAGACATAGCCGGCGGCGAGACCGAGCCCGCGCAGGGCGGCGATCTGAAGATGGGCGAAGTCCTGGCAGACGCCGCGCCGGTTGGCCAGCACCTCGGCAAGCGGGGTGCTGATCTCGGTCGCGGTCGGATCGTAGGTGAACTCCGCGTGAATGCGGGAGGTCAGGGCCTGCGTCGCCTCGACGATACCTCGGCCGGGCGGGAAATCCTCTTCCGCCATCGCCCGCAGCTCGGCCAGCAGCGGGACCAGCGGCGAGGCGTGGGTGAACTCGCTCTCGACCCACGCCTCGGGAAAGCCGGTCTGGCCCACGCGGGCCGCGATCGTCTCCCAGGCCGGACCCGGCCCCAGTTGCGCCGCACCCGGCCGATCAATCGCGATCTCGGTTTCCGTGGTGATGTCGAGCGCTCCGTGCGGCCGCTCGATCATCGCCACATGGACGTGATTGCCGAAATGGTCGGTCATCTCGTGGACGCGGGCGGCCTCGGGCCGGATCGTCATCTCCCAGCGCGCGACCTTCTGATGGGCGAAATCGCGCGGCCTCAGGCGCAGCAGATGATGCGCCAGGTCGACCTGGGAGGCGTAGGCGTAGATGGTGCTGTGCCGGACCCGGTAGCGCATCGGCGAGCCGCTCACGCCGCCATCGACGTCGAGAGTCGGTGAGGTCCCGGGATTGCGCGTGTCGACGGTGCATCCGGCGACCACCATCGCGGCGAGCAGAAGACGAAGTTGTTTGAACATTGCCACCTCCCTGACGTCGAGAAGCGGTCTCTATGGTCCAGACACTCCGAGGTTTCAAGCCGACTGGTGAGCCGACTCGCGGCGACGCATGCTCCCGCGGTGGCTTCGACCCGCGTGAGGCTCCACGGCCCGGTGGACCCCGCCCATACGCTGCGACGACTGGTGGTGTTCTCGCACGATCTCACCGTGCGTCGGGCGGGCAACACCCAGTGGTGCGCCTTCCGCACCCCCGACGGCCCCGCGTCCGTCGCCTATCGGCGCTTCACTGGCACCGAAGTGGACGTAGAGGCCTACGGGCCCGGCGCCCAACGGGCGCTGGACGCCGCTGCAGACCATCTGGGCGCTCACGATCGGCCGGAGTCGTTCGTGACGGATCATCCAGTCCTACTGCCGCTGCTGCGGCGCTTCGAGGGGCTGCGGTTCGGCCGCTCGGGGCGCATGTTCGAACGGCTGATCCCGGTGGTCCTGGCACAGAAGGTCACCGGGGCCGGCGCCGCTCGGGCCTGGCGTCGGCTTTTGCTCCACTACGGCGCGCCCGCCCCCGGCCCTCTCGAGGGCCTGCGGGTTCCTCCGGCGCCGGCGCGCCTTCGCGAGCTGGCCTACTACGATTTCCATCCCCTGGGGGTGGAGCGTCGGCGAGCTCGAACCATCTTGGAGGTCGTCCGGCGCGCGGATCGACTGGAACGTCTGTCCGCGGCCGATCCCGCCGTGGCCTACGCGCGACTTTGCGCGCTGCCCGGCATCGGGCCCTGGACCGCCGCCTCGGTGACCAGCGCCGTCCACGGCGACCCCGACGCCGTGCCCATCGGCGACTACCATCTCCCGCACATGGTCGCCCACGCGTTGGCGGGCGAGCCGCGGGGCACGGACGATCTCATGCTCGAGCTGCTCGAGCCCTTCCGGCCGCACCGCGGGCGCGTCCTCGCGTTGTTGAAGATGAGCGGCGCCTGGGCCCCCCGCTTCGGACCGCGCCTTCCGGTCCGGGACATCCGGCACCATTGAGCCATCCGGGAGCCCCGTCCCCACCGGCGGAGCCGTGCGCGCGGAGGCGCTTGCGCGAACGCACAACGGTTCGGAGAGCGCCGTCGGCTGGGACTGGGTGCTGGCCATCGCCCGTCACCACGACACTTGGGTGCTGACCGACCTCATGAACGAACCTGCGATCTCGGCCTGGCTGGCGCAAACGCCGACGCCAGCGCCGCCTCGGTTCTGCTACGTGCCGCACCGGCACTGGCATTATGACCATCATCAGCCTTTCTGGCGCTGGGCAGAGCTGTCTGTGCTGCGTCCACTCGTGCATCTGTCCTATCTGCATTGGCAGCGCGCCGCTGCGGTGATGGCGCGGGACCTGCTGCCAGTGGTCAGGCCATGCCTGATTCATCAACTGACGATGGTCGGGTTTCGTTTTCCCGGGCACTTGTGGCAACTTGGACCATCCTTCGTCTGGGGGCCGGTCGGTGGGCTGGAGAACACTGCCTGGCCGTTGTTGGGTGCGATGGGGTGGGGCGGCGCGGTCTATTTCGCGCTGCGCAATATCGTCAACTCGGCCCAGCGGCGGCTGTTGCCAGCGCCACGGCG
>CAZPBH010000205.1:0-4527 GCA_964584645.1 uncultured Rhodospirillales bacterium
AGGACCCGGGCAGCTTCATCCTGACAGCGAATGGCCCGGTGGTGGCAGGGCAGGAACTGCGCTCGGAGATGGACGACACCCCCTTCGTGCTGCCCTGGACCCTGATCGGCGACGAGGCCTGGGTCGATTTCCGCTATCTCATGAGCCATGACAATCCGCTCGACCCGGCGGAGAGCCCGCTGCGCTATACCGGTCCGGTCATTCACTCGGCAGAGTTGACGACCTACAAGGGGCCGCGCGATCAGGTGGCCGATCCCGATGTTCCGCGCGTCGACAGCTGGGCCGCCTGGCAGTCGATCAAGCCCTGGGAGCCGTGGATGCTGATGGGCCATGTACACCCGCGCCAACGCCCTTAAGCTTGCCAGCCTCGATCAGCTGCCGGAAACCCTGCTCGCCGCCACCCGCGCGCGCTATCCGGGCAATCTGGAGCCGCCCGAGAGCTGGGAAGGCCGAACCGTGTTCCGTCCCTCCTATTTCGGTGATCAGCAGGACATGCCGGAGGCCGAGTGATGGCAGCGGGCTGGCTTGCACCGCGACCCACGCGGCGGCGGTTTCTGGCGGGTGGTGGGGCGCTGGCGCTCGCCGCCGGGGTTGGAGCCCGGGCCGGGCGGGCGGCCGAGCGCGCCGATGTCATCGTTATCGGTGCCGGTCTTGCGGGTCTGAATGCGGCGCTGACGCTGCAGGAACTCGGGCTGACACCCATCGTGCTGGAGGGGAAGGACCGGGTCGGCGGGCGCTGCGAGACGGCCTATGGCGTTGAAAGCCGGCCCGAGCTTGGGGCGAGCCAGATCGGCCGCGACTATGCCCGCGTGATCGCTGCCTGCGAGCGCTTCGGGCTGGACCTGATCCCCGAAGACCGTGACCTGATGCCCTTCTCCACCCGCTGGCGCGGTGATTGGGTGACCGAAGAGGCGTGGCCGGCCTCGGCCGTCAACCTGACCGAGGGCGAGGAGCGGGACATCCGCCCGGTGCTGATGGCGAGCCGGCTGATGGCGCGCTACAACGCGCTGCAGGAGCTGGACGACTGGCTGAAGCCCGAATTCGCCTATCTGGACGTCCCGTTCATCGACATCCTCCGCCATCACGGCCATTCCGAGGAAGCGATCGCGCTGGCGGCCGCCAGCACCACCGGCAATGACCTCTACAGCTCGTCCAGCCTCGCGCTGATGCAGGAACAGAATCGCGGGCGCTGGGGCAGGCAGCATTTCGGGGATCAGGCGAATGGTGACGATCTCGATCGTCCCTATGGCTTCGTGGAGAACGAACGCCCGGGCGACCGTCTGGCGCTGATCAGCAATATCGCTGCCGGCACGCAGGCGCTGCCCCAGGCGATGGCCGAGGCGTTGGGCGATGGTGGGGTGCGGCTGGGCGAGATCGTGATGCGCATCGACATGACCGGCGAGGGCCCGGTTCAGGTGCGCACACTCTCCGGCAAGCTCTTCGAGGCCGATTTCGTGATTTCGGCCGTGCCCTTCACGACCCTGCGCCATATAGCCGTCGAACCGCATTTCCCGCCCCTGATGAGCGAGGCGGTGCACCTGATGCCCTATGGTCAGGTCACGCGCGCCCACCTGATGATCCGCGAGCCGTTCTGGAATAATGACGGGCTCGATCCGTCCTTTTTCTCCGACGGGGCGATCAAGATGTTCTGGGCCATCGACAACCATCAGGGTGAGGGCGAATATCGCGGCATGATGGTCATGACCGGTGACGCGGCCAACCGGATCGACCAGATGGACGAAGCCTCCATGAAGCGCTTTCTGCTGGAGGAACTTGCGCGCCTCCGCCCGGCCTCGGAAAATCTGGTCGATATCGTCGCCGTGAAGGCCTGGGGGCGCGATCCGCTGATCGGCGGTACCCGCCATGTCTATGCGCCGGGGCAGGTCACCCGCTTCGCCCATGAGGTGGTGAAGCCCTGGCAACGGATGCATTTCGCGGGCGAGCATACACGGCGCCTCGAATACGGGATGGAAGCGGCGATGGCGACGGGTGAGCGCGCGGCGTTCGAGATCTTCAACCGGGCCTAGAGCGGATCGCGTTCAGATTGAACGCGCGAATCCGCTCTGACGTGTAATCAAACCAGGCAAAGCCCGATCAGTTGAATCCATCTGTTTGAAAAACTGGAATTATTTGTTCAGAGCGGATCGGCGCGTTCGGTTCCGACGTTGTCCGTTTGTGCGGCGACCCAGCCGGTGATGTCCTCCAGCACGCGTTCGGCCTGCACATCGCGCAGCAGCATGTGCCAGCCCTCGGGATAGGTGCGCAGCTCCACATGAGCGGGTGCGGTGGTCTTGAAGGCCGCCACCGCCTCATCGGAGAGGATGTCCTCCCGGGCGCCATAGAGCGCGAGGGTCGGCAGTTCGAGATCCGGCAGGCCCTCCAGCGCCGCGCCCATCAGGTTCACCAGCCCGCGGGTCACATCCATGCGTGCCCCGCTCAGGATCATCGGATCGCGCGCCCGCTCGCGCAGCATGGCGATGTTGTCGGAGGGCCAGCGCTCCAGCGAGGCCCCGGTCAGCACCAGCCCCGGAAACAGCCCGGCCGTGACCCAGAGCGCCGCTCGCTCGAAGGGGTTCATCGCCCCGCGCCCCCAGACGGCCGGCGAGACGAGGATCACGCCCTCGGGTGCCTCATCGGTCTCCTGCAGGCGCGTCGCGGCGAGGATGGCGACGGCGCCGCCCATGCTCTCTCCCAGCAGGAAGACGGGCGTGTCGGGGTGGGCGGCCTTCACCAGGCGGAAGAAGGCGACGGCATCATCGCGATAGGCCGCCGTGCCGGACCACAGCCCGCGCGAGGCGGTGAAGCCGAAGCCCCGCTGATCGTGGGCGATGATGGCAATTCCGCGCTCGGCCCACCAGCTTGCCGGCCGATGGAAGGATCCGGCATAGCCGTTGAACCCGTGCAGGGCGACCAGGATCGCGGCCGGTTCCTCCTCCCCGAACCCCCAGCGGGTGACAGGCAGCTTCGTGCCGTCGCGCGTGTGAAAGATCGACCCTTCCAGCCGGGGCGGTGCGGTGGCCGGGCCGGGCAGGGCGAGGCTGGAAGCGCAGGCGGCAAGCGCCCCGATCAGCAGGAGGGCCGCAGCCAGCCGGTGCGCCCGCACGCCCTCAGCCCCGCATCTGCTGGACCTCTTCGCCATGGGCGCCACGGGTAAGCTGCAGGAAGATGTCCTCCAGATCGGTCTCGACCGTGGAAAGATCGAGGATCCCGACCTCGCAGGCGCGCACGGCCTCAAGTATCTCGCCCACCTTGGCGGCCGACGGCTTGTAGTGGATGGTGATCTGGTCCGGGGCGGTCAGATGCGCATCCAGATGGCCAAGGGCCGGTGGCGGAGCCTCCAGCGGGCGGTCGACGGTGACCTTGAGGCTTTTCGAATCGAGGCGCTTGAGCAGCTGGCCTGTCGGCTCGCACGCCACGACATCGCCATGGTTGATGATGGCGATGGTGTCGCAAAGCTCCTCGGCCTCCTCGAGGTAATGGGTCGTCAGCAGCACGGTGACCCCCTGCTCGTTGAGGGCCTTCACATTCGCCCAGAGCGACTGGCGAAGCTCGATATCCACCCCGGCCGTGGGTTCGTCGAGAACGAGAACGGGCGGGTTGTGCACCATCGCCTTGGCCACCATCAGCCGCCGGCGCATGCCCCCGGACAGGGTGCGCGCATAGGCTTCCGCCTTGTCGAGCAGGCCGACGGTTTCCAGAAGTTCATTCGTCCGGCGTTCGGCTTTCGGAACGCCATAGAGCCCTGCCTGCAGCTCCAGAAGCTCGCGCGGGGTGAAGAAGGCATCAAGGTTCAGTTCCTGGGGCACGATACCGATCGCCGCCCGGGCCTGGCGCGGGTTCCGGTCGATATCGGTGTCCCAGATCTTCACCGACCCCTCGGTCTTCATCACCAGCCCGGCCATGATGTTGATGATGGTCGACTTGCCCGCGCCGTTGGGGCCCAGCAGACCGAAGAGCGAGCCGCGCGGGATCGTCAGGTCCACCCCCTTGAGCGCCAGCTTGTCGGGCTGGCGCTTCTGGCCCTTGTAGACCTTCCGGAGACCACGGATCTCGACCGCATTCTCGGGCAGGGGAGGAAGGCTTGTCGTGGCATTCATGGCTGAGCCTGACTTTCGGACAACAGGGCAGGGGGCACGCAGGCGCTTGACCGTCGCGACGGATTTCGCCATCTCCGCTGAACAGATCGGTCACCCGGATCGGAGATAGGATGGAACCGCCCGAAATCATCGAAGTGGATCAGGAAACCGTGGCATGCGATGGCGGTGACGGTCCCCTTGGCCATCCGCGGGTGTTCCTGCACATGAACCGGCAGGGCTTCGTGGAATGCCCCTATTGCGACCGGCGGTTCGTGCTGGCGACCGGCCGGGCGGCCTGATTTGGCCAAGCCGGAGCCGCAGGATCCCGGCCCGCTCTATCTGATCGACGGCTCGGGCTACATCTTCCGTGCCTATCATGCGCTGCCGCCGATGAACCGCCGCAGCGACGGCCTGCCGATCAACGCCGTTTACGGCTTCACGAACATGCTGC
>CAZPBH010000206.1:0-722 GCA_964584645.1 uncultured Rhodospirillales bacterium
GGCTCGTCGCCCGAGATCCTTGTGCGGGTGCGCGACCGGCGGATCACGCTGCGGCCGATTGCGGGTACCCGACCCCGCGGCGCCGATGCCGATGACGATGCCCGGCTCGCGGAAGAGCTTCTGGCCGACCCGAAGGAACTCTCCGAACATCTGATGCTGCTCGATCTCGGTCGGAACGATGTCGGCAGGGTCGCGACCATCGGCTCGGTCGCGGTAACCCAGCAGATGGTCATCGAGCGCTACAGCCATGTCATGCACATCGTCAGCCAGGTCGAGGGCGATCTAAGCCCCGAACTCGACGAGCTCGACGCGCTGCTGGCGGGCTTTCCGGCCGGGACCGTCAGCGGCGCCCCGAAGATACGGGCGATGGAGATCATCGACGAGCTCGAGCCCGTGCGGCGGGGGCTCTATGCCGGTTGTGTCGGCTATTTCGGCGCCGACGGGGCCATCGACAGCTGCATCGCGCTGCGCACCGGGCTTGTCAGGGAGGGCAAGCTGCACGTTCAGGCCGGCGGGGGTGTCGTGGCCGACAGCGATCCGGAGCTCGAGTTTCAGGAGACGGTGAACAAGGCAAGGGCCCTGTTTCGTGCGGCCGAGGAGGCCTACCGGATCGCAGGCTCGGCGGCGCTGTAGGGTCTGCCTGTCTGCAGGGCCGCACTCAGCGGCAGCAGCACCAGCCCCTTGGCCTCGAGCCCCGGCAGCCATCCCTGCAGCGCGGCCAG
>CAZPBH010000206.1:732-4527 GCA_964584645.1 uncultured Rhodospirillales bacterium
GGGTCTCGGGATAGGGATGGCCAATCGCGATGGCGACGCCCTCGGCACGCGCGACACGCTCGGTCTCCGCAAGCGCGGCCGCGATCGCTTCGGCCTCCCGCACATGATCCAGAAAGACATCGCGCCGGGCACTCGGCACACCGCGCGCGCGCGCAGCAGCCAGCAGGGCGGAATCCGGGGTGGTGAGCGAATCGAGGATCGCCCAGCCTTCTTTCGCCGCCAAGGCCGCCAGAGCCGCGCTCGCCGCCGGATCGGCCGTTAGTTGGCTGCCCATATGGTTGTTGAAGCCGATCGCGCCCGGAACCCGCTTGAGTTGTGTGCGCACCAGGGCCTGCAGAGCCTCGGAAGGCATGTCGACCGTGAGCGCATCCGGGCCCGGATCCTGAGGACCTGCAGGCTGCATGGGCAGATGGGCGAGGATCTCGTGCCCGGCCGCACCGGCCGCCTCCGTCATGGCCTCCAGACCCTCGCCATAGGGGAGATAGGCAAGGGTGAGCGGGGCCGGCAGATCCACCACAGCCGCGTGCCGGGCCGGGCTCAGCCCCAGATCGTCGATGACGATGACGACCCCCGGCCCGCGCGGCCCGGGATCAACCCTTACGGCATGGCGCTGCCAGGCGGGGGGCAGTTCCAGCCGCTCGGAGCGCTTCTCCGCCATCACGTCGGGAACGAGGGGCGGGGCCGCCGCGATGGCGATTTCGGCGCGTGTCCCCTGCGCTGCTGGCTCGACCGGCGCGGATGGCGTGCTGAGGCCCAGCCAATAGCTTCCCGCCACCGCTGCCGTCGCCAGCAATGCGAGAGCGAAGAGCCCTGCCCAGAGCCTTGTCTTGCTGCTTGTGTGTCGCACGGGCCTAGCGATAACCGCACTCGCCGGCCGATGTCACGCCTTCACTTCCGAACTGCTGGCAGGCACCGCCGCATCGGGGCGCCAGGGATCGGCCAGCAAGGCGCGCTGCCACATCGCCCGATAAGCCGCCTCGAGCTTTGCCGTGAAGGCGGGGCAGTCGAAACTTCCGCGCCCGCTCGACACGCCCGGCACCGAGTTCCGGCAATTCGCCAACCGCCTTGTGTACGAGAGCGACATAGCTGTCGGCATTGTCGGCAATCAGCCTTTCCAGCCCGAGGTAATGCAGGGGACCCGCCCCGTAGCCGAGCACCCGATCATCCCCGCGATGGGTCACCATCGGCACACCCATCAAACAGGTGTCGATGGAGGTGGTGGCCCCCGAATAGGGAAAGGTATCGAGCACCAGATCGATATCCCCGAAGGCCGCCAGATAGGCGCTGCGGGCACAGCGTGGCAGGACCTCCACCCGCTCGCCCGGCAGACCCGCTGCCGTGAGCCGCGCATGCTGGCGCGTCGCCGCATCTTGCGCATGCAGGTCGGGGGCCCGCACGACCAGCCGGGCGTCCGGCAGCTCGGCCAGAATTCTGGCCCAGCACGCCAGCAGTTCCGGACCCATCTTGTCGATCCGGTTGAAGGATCCCAACACCGGCCCCGCACTCGGTGCTGGACGGGCGCAGGCCTCGGGTGGGGGCAAATCATCGCTCAGCCGATAGCAGGAAGCCCCCCCCTCGATCAGCCAGGGCGTCTCGGTATGAAACCGGCTCATCGGGCTTTCCGGCCCGAACCAGGCGATCCGGTAGTCCATGGTCCGCAACCCGGTCGTGGCGGGATAGCCGAGCCAGGTCGCCTGAACGGGTGCCGGGCGCATCCCGAAGACCGGCAGCCGGTTGCCAGCCGTATGCCCTGCCAGATCGACCAGGATGTCGATCCGTTCCGCGACAATGCGATCGGCAGCCTGCGTGTCGTTGAGGGGGGCGAGCGACACCCAGCGGTCGGCAAGCGCGCGATAGCGCGCCGTCACCTCGTCCTCTTCGGCGACGGTGGGAAAGAGCACGATCTCGAAGCGGGTGCGATCATGGGCTTCCAGCACGCCCATGAAGTAATGCTCGATCGGATGGCGCCGCAAATCGCCGCTCACATAGCCGACCCTGAGCCTCTTGTCGGGATCGCGCTGCAGCTTCCATGCGGGCGGGCGCGGCCGGTCGAAGCGCTCGCCATATTGGCGATGGGCATCGAACACCATCTCGGCCGCGACCCCCTCCATCGAGGTCAGCGCGAACAGATAGTTGCTCCAGGCCTCGCGCTGGAACTGGCCTGAGACGATCAGGCGATGAAAGCAGTCGAGGGCGGTGGCGAGGTCCCCCTCCTGCCGGGCCAGATTGCCGAGACCCAGCAGGGCAGCGCCATGGCCGGGGTCAGCTCGGAGGGTCGCAAGGAAACCGGCGATGGCCTCCTCCACCTCGCCCGAATCGCGGCGGCCGACGGCACGGTTGTAGAGGATGCGCGCATCGCGCGGGCGTTCCTGTGCAAGCGCATCATGCAGCTTGTTGGCCTCTTCATGGCGGCCGGCCATGGTCAGCCCGCTTGCCCGCAGCAGCCGCAGATCGAGGGTATCCCCGAAACGCGCTTCCGCCGCCTCCAGCACCGCAAGGGCGCCATCGAAATCCTGCCCCCGAAGCCGGCAGGAGGCCGCGATCAGAGGCAGTTCACGGTCGGTCGGGGCGAGCGCGATCGCCTCGTCCAATGCGGCGGCGGCGTCAAGGAACCGCCCGGCATCGCGGCGCACCTCGCCAAGCTGACGCCAGAGCATCGCATCGGCCCCGCGCCTGAGCGCCTGGGCGATCCGGCCTTCCGCTGTCTTGTAATCACCGCGGCCATGGTCGATCGAGGCGGCGAGGACGAGCGCCTGGCGGTTGCCCGGATCACGCTTGAGGACCCAGAGATAGCCCCGATACGCCTCTTCGATGTCCCCTGCCCGATGGCGCGCATGGGCGGCGCGCAGCCGCTCGGCCGGTGCTGCCATGGCTCCCTTCCCTGCCTCACCCTTGATACCACGCGCAGTGTGCGCGCTTTGGAAGGGCTGGAAAAGGGGCTTCAGGCGATCAGAGGCGCCGGATCAGCGATATCGACCTGGAGGCCGAGCAGAAGCACCGATCCGCTATCGTCGCCGAAGTCGATCAGCATATCCGCACCCTGCTGCGAGAAGACGACCGAGGGCTCGGCCTCGGCGAGCCGGGCGAAATCCTCGGCATGTGAAAGCCGCCAGCGCGTATCGGGGCGCCCATCGCCGTCAACATCGTGCAGCCCGAATTCAAGCCGGTCCTGGCCCAACTCGAAATCGACGATCACGTCATGGCCGAAATGACCCGCGGCCACATCCTCGCCGCGTGCAGCCAGGATGAAGCGATCAGCCCCGGCACCGCCGGTCAACCGGTCATGGCCGAGATTACCAACAAGCCGGTCAGCTCCCTCGCCCCCGTCGAGCACATCATCGCCCGTGCCCCCCTTGAGCGTGTCGTCGCCGGCACCGGCGGAAACCTGGCTAGGGCCGGTGCCCTTGGCGTCGAACCGGTCACCATGGGCGCTGCCGATGAAGGTCATCGCCCCATGGCTGATGACCCGCACCCCCGCTTCCGCCGCCGCGGCCGTTACATGATAGGTGCCGGTGCCGCTCGTGAACTTCTCGATGCTGGTCGCCGCCATGTCGAAGGCCGCCGCCGAAGTGCCGACATCGCCATCGGTGGTGCGCACATGATCTTGGCCCCCGCCGCCGAGGATGGTATCCAGACCATCGACCTGGGCAAAGCGGTCATCGCCGGCGCCCCCATCCAGCAGATCGGCCCCGCCGCCGCCCTTCAGCGTATCATCCCCTTCGCCGGCAGTGACATGGCTGGGGCCGGTGCCCTTGGCGTCGAACCGGTCACCATGGGCGCTGCCGATGAAGGTCA
>CAZPBH010000207.1:0-4504 GCA_964584645.1 uncultured Rhodospirillales bacterium
GCTTGAATCACAAACCAACGCAAAACGGAATCAATTTATGGGTCCAGAGCCTAGGGCGTCAGTCATACTGTTTGTCATGCTGCTACCTCGGCCATATCGTTGGCGGGACAATTTGGACTCAATTATAGCGCGGATAGGTTGAACGCCGCCCACTTGCTGACATCGGTCAGACCCGATGTTTCCAAGAATGGATTTTTGGGTTCATTTCACTTTGTTGTCACGACCAGAGCAAGGCTGCGCATAAGCGGCGATGCTTGGCGTTGGGGCGGTAGTTTTGGGCGATTCGCCATGGCTTATCAGAGAGTTAGAGGATGAGTCCTTTCCCTCCGCCATTATCCTGAATTTCGTTGTGCCCCTCATCTCGTCGCGTTGGTTCGTAGTCGAAGGCGCGCATCGGTCTTTCGCGGGGCTGCAGCTCCTTCAGCCGAAGGGTTCAGCCCTGCGTTGCGAAGCCCAGCCGGGTGCCGCGATCAGTCGTATCGGCGATCAAAGGTGATGACGGTTCCGTCCGCGCGGGTCAGGCTGCGGGCGTAAATCTCAAGCGGACCCAAGTCGTCGTCCACGAAGCCTTCGATGGTGACGGTTTCGCCCACATTGGCCGGGACCCCGTTCGGGCCAACATAAATCTCGACACTGCCACTGCCGTCCGCAAGTCGGAATTCGTCCTCGTCGGTGATGCGCTCGACAGTGCCCTGGACGATCACCATGGTGCCTCGCTGGAGCTCGCCAATGGGTGTTACCGGTTCGCTGGCGATCGCGGCGGTGGCGAAGAGGGCCGCGAAAGCGGTGAGTGCGGCGAGTTTCATGACCTTGTGTCCTAGAGGGCAGCAATCGGGAGGGGCTGGGCCCAGCGAGCATTTAGTGCGGCACCTCGTTCAACGGCAAGAAAGGCCGAGCCAAACCTGCTGTGCGCGGCAGGAAGGCCGTCAGGTTACGCCAAGCGCTCGTCTGCGGGGAGATCCGGGTCAATCAGGGGTTCAGGCGATCTGGTTTCCCTCGGCATCGATGATCACCTGGCCGTCCTCTCTGGCGAGCGGACCGGGAGGAAGCTGGTCGAGCAGGTCGAGAACGGTCTCGGACGGCCGGCAGAGACGGACCCCCCGCGGCGTGCAGACGATCGGACGGTTCACAAGGATCGGGTGGCGCGTCATGGCCTCAAGCAGGGTGTCATCGGTGATGTCCGCTGCCGTCAGCCCCATCGCCTCCGCCGGTGTGCGCGCGACCCGCAGCGCCTCGCGCACGGAAAGCCCGGCGGCTGCGAACAGCGCCAGCAGCTGCGGCCGCGTCCAGCCTTCCTTCAGGTAGTCGATCACGCTCGGCTCGTAGCCAGCCGCCTGGATGATCTTGAGCACGTTGCGGGAGGTGCCGCAGTCCGGGTTGTGGTGGATGACGACCTGAAAGGCGCTCATGCGGGGAACCTCTCACGTGTGCGGTTCGCGATGGCGACGAGGCTCAGCATCACCGGCACCTCGACCAGCACGCCCACCACGGTGGCCAGCGCCGCGCCGGAGTTCAGCCCGAAAAGCCCGATCGCCACGGCGACCGCCAGTTCGAAGAAGTTCGAGGTGCCGATCAGCGCGCAGGGCGCGGCAACCTTGTGCGGCACGCCCCAGGCCCACGCCCATCCATAGCCAAGGGCGAAGATGCCATAGGACTGGATGATGATCGGAACCGCGATCAGCGCGATCAGCAGCGGTTGTGACAGGATGACCGGCCCCTGAAAGCCGAAGAGGAGTGCTACGGTCACCAGGAGCCCGACCACGGAGGCAGGCTTGATCCGTGCCGTGAACGCCGCCACCGCAGCCTCGCCACCTTTCGCGATCAGCGCCCGGCGCGTGAGGACCCCGGCGCATAACGGGATGACGATGTAGAGAACGACCGAGAGGATCAGCGTCTCCCACGGGACGGTGATGTCGGTGACCCCCAGCAGGAAAGCCACGATGGGCGCGAAGGCCACCACCATGATGAGATCGTTCACCGAAACCTGCACGAGCGTGTAGTTCGGGTCGCCCTTCGTCAGCTGGGACCAGACAAAGACCATGGCCGTGCAGGGCGCGGCACCGAGCAGGATCAGCCCGGCGATGTAGTCCGGCGCGCGCTCCGGATCGATCAGCCCGGCGAAGACATGCTCGAAGAACAGCACCGCAAGCACAGCCATGGTGAAGGGCTTGATCAGCCAGTTCACGGCCAGCGTGATGACGAGGCCCTTCGGGCGCTGCCCCACCGCCTTGAGCGAGCCGAGGTCCACCGCGATCATCATCGGATAGACCATCGCCCAGATCAGGACCGCGACGACGAGATTGACCGAGGCAACCTCCAGTCCCGCGAGGGCGCTGAACACCCCCGGCGCAAGGTTGCCGAGCAGCAGCCCCGCCAGGATGCACAGGGCGACCCAGAGGGACAGCCAACGTTCGAACAGGCTCATGAAATTGCCATCTCGTCCGGCACACAGCAGGCCGCAGCCGAGGGCGGGGTGAGCGCGCCGATGAAGTCGGCCAGCGGCTCGAGCGTGGTCGGGTTCAGCGCGTAGCAGGTGCGTGGGCCGGCGATCTCGCCGATGATGACGCCGGCAGCCTTCAGGATGCGCAGATGTTCCGAGACGGTTGACTGCGCCAAGCCGACGGCATCGACGATATCGCCGCCAATGCAGCCGGGGGTGGCGAGCAGAAGCCGGAGGATGCGCAGGCGCGCAGGATGCGCAAGTGCCCCGGCCAGGCCAGCGAGGTGCGAGTCGGTGTCGTGCATTGGGCCATCCCGTCGTTCATCTCTTCTATCGTTCATCGTCGATAGACGATTACACGGATTGGCGCAATCGCTCTATGTGACGGCAGGCGGGACGCCGCTGCAGGCAGTTCTGCCAAACGTGATCGAAAACCATGTCCGGCAGCTCCGCCCACCGCCGGTCGGCCGCGGCGAAACGCTCGTTCACTGAAAGTGTGGGTGGCCACGCTTCCTCGAGGCTATTCCTCCCAGACGCGGCCCTCGCCCTGGCCATGCGCCTCGAAATGGGCGCGGGCGCTGGGAAACTCGCCGCGCTGCAGGGCCTCAGCCACATCGGGATAGCGGCGCAGATAGCGTATCTCGGGATCAATCGGGCCGAGCGAGACGATGCCTTCCTCGGGAACGGCGAGGCGGTTGAGCAGAGCCCGGGTTGCCTCTGCCACGCGTGCCGCCGGCATGGGCAGAAGCCCGGCCTCCTGGAGCCGTGTGACACCCGGCCCGTCAGGTCCCAGAAACCGGGCGAGAAAGACCGGCAATAGCGAGCCTTTCCGCGCCATCCAGCGGGTGAGCTGGGTCGTTTCCAGCGCGGCCAGCATGATCGCCATCCGCTCGCTGCCGGGCCAGCTGGCCCCCGGCCCGCCATGGCCACGCAGGTAATGCGCCAGCGCCACGGCAGCGCCGCGCCTGGCTTCGCCCTCCCCTTGCAGAGCCTGGCTGGTCGCGTAGGCGTCATGCGCGCAGGCAAGGGCGGCTGTCAGCGAGGCCTCGGCCCCTGGAAAATGGCCTTCGGTTACATGCTGGCGGGTCAGCAGCAGCCAGAATTCGCGCTGCAGCCAGACCGGCAACGCCTCGAGATCAACCCGGGAGAAGTCGGTCACCATGCCGTCACGACCGAGCAGGCGGTTGCGTCCAAGCAGAACCACGGCCTCGGCGGCGATCGGGTCGAGGCCCGTTGCCGCCTGAACGGCCTGCACGGCGGCGTTCATCTCGTCATTGCCCATGCGCTGCTGGTTCCGCCTGTGTTCACCGGTTCGCTCGCGATCCGCTCTATGGCCGTGGCGATGGCAGGTCAAGGCCGCTAGTGTCCCGCAGGGCGTTCAACGGCTTGACGCGACAGCCATTTCGCGCGAGGCCTGAGCCCATGAACCGGAAGGGCATCATCCTGGCTGGCGGGGCCGGCACCAGACTGCACCCGATCACGCGCGCCGTCTCCAAGCAATTGCTGCCGGTCTACGACAAGCCGATGATCTATTATCCGCTCAGCACCCTGATGCTGGCGGGTATCCAGGACATCCTCGTCATCACGACGCCGAAGGACGCTGCCGCCTTTCAGGAATTGCTGGGTGACGGAAGCCAGTGGGGCGTGGCGCTGTCCTACGCCAGCCAGCCCAGCCCGGACGGGCTCGCACAGGCCTTTCTGATCGGCGCCGACTTCATCGGCCAGGATCCCGTCTGTCTCGTCCTCGGTGACAACATCTTCTATGGGCAGGGTCTGACCGAGTGCCTCGGCCGCGCCACGAGGCGTGCACAAGGCGGGACCATCTTCGGCTATCGGGTGCACGACCCGGAGCGCTACGGCGTCGTGGAATTCGATGCTGCCGGACGCGCGGTCGGGATCGAGGAAAAACCCGTCCGGCCACGCAGCCACTGGGCGGTGACGGGCCTGTACTTCTACGACAACGACGTGGTCGGCATTGCGCGCACGATCCGGCCCAGCGCGCGCGGCGAGCTTGAGATCACGGATGTCAACAACGCCTATCTGCAGCAGGGGAACCTGCAGGTC
>CAZPBH010000208.1:0-4458 GCA_964584645.1 uncultured Rhodospirillales bacterium
GGGTCGAGCCCGTCGGTGGGTTCATCGAGGATCAGCACGTCGGGATCGTGGAGAATGGCCTGGGCCAGCCCGACACGGCGCCGGAAGCCCTTGGAGAGTGTCTCGATCGGGCGGTAGACCACATCCCCCAGATTCAGAAGCCCGATCGCCCGGTCCATCGCCTCACCCCGCCTTGCACGCCCCAGCCCGCGCACATCGGCTGCGAAGGCGAGCAGCGCCCGCGGGGTCATCTCGCCATAGGCCGGCGCGCCCTCGGGAAGAAAGCCCAGATGGCGCTGGGCCGCCCGGGCGTCGCGGCTGACATCGGCCCCGCACAGCTCGACCCGGCCGGCATCGGGCGGCAGAAAGCCCGCGATCATGCGCATGGTGGTGGTCTTGCCGGCACCGTTGGGGCCGAGAAAACCGACGATCTCGCCCGAGGCGACCTCGAAGCTGACATCGTCGACCGCCAGCAGCGGACCGAAGCGCTTCTCCAGCCCCTCGACCTTGAGCAGGGCGGACATGGCGTGCGTGGACCTCCCTCGACCTCACGGATCCGAGCGCGGATTTATCCGATCTGCGGGGCATGTCAAGCCCATCAAACGAAGCCGGGCACCGCTGGATGAAGCTGGCCGCCGGGCCTCCGAAACCCCATCTGGGCTGCGGTTCCTCAGCATATCGAGACTCCGCAATGCATGATCCGCTGATCCTGATCGACCCGCCCGACAAGGACCTTGGCGAGGGCTTCATGGTGCGCCGCGCCCTTCCCTCGGTGAAGCGGCGCGCGGTCGGCCCCTTCATCTTCTTCGACGAGATGGGCCCGGCCGTCTTCGCCCCCGGCAAGGGGATCGACGTCCGCCCGCACCCGCATATCGGCCTGTCGACCGTCACCTATCTGTTCGAAGGCGAAATCCTGCACCGCGACAGTCTGGGCTATGTGCAGGCGATCCGGCCGGGGGACGTGAACTGGATGACGGCGGGCTCCGGCATCGTCCATTCGGAGCGCACCGCTCCGGAACTGCGCGCGGCCGGGCACCGGCTGCACGGTATCCAGACATGGGTGGCGCTGCCGGCCGACAGCGAGGAGGTCGACCCCTGCTTCACCCATCACCCGATCGGCGACCTGCCGGTGATCGAGCAGGCAGGCCTGCGGATGCGCCTGATCCTCGGGACGGCCTTCGGTGAGCGGGCACCTGTCCCGGTGCTCTCGCCGATCTTCTATCTGGATGTCGAGGCTGGCGAGGGTGCCCTGATCCCGCTTGAGGCCGGCCATGAGGAGGTCGGGCTCTATGTCGTCGGGGGCGCGGTCGAGATCGAGGGCGAGACCGTAACACCGCGCCGGATGGCGGTGCTGCCCGATGGCCGCGCCGACAGGTTCGAGGCGCGGGCGATCGCACCCAGCCGTCTGATGCTGTTCGGCGGCGCGCCGCTGGACGCCCCGCGCAAGCTCTGGTGGAATTTCGTCTCTTCGCGGCCCGAGCGGATTGAACAGGCGAAAGCCGACTGGAAGGCGCAGAAAATGGGCCAGGTGGCGGGCGAGACCGAGTTCATTCCGCTGCCGGACTAGGCGTTTTCTTTTCAGGCTCGTTCTGGGACAGGTTCTGGGGCTCGTCCTCGCTCACCGGCAGCAGGCGGGCCAGCAGATACGCCCCCAGCAGCAAGGCCGCCGCCAGATCGAAGGTATAGGTCGGCCCGATCCTCGAGGCGACCCAGCCCCACAAGAGGCTTCCCCCCGACAAGGCGCCGGAAAAGACGATCATGTAGATCGACAGCATGCGCGCCCGGTAGGGCTCCGGCGTCGCCAGCTGGACGGTGCCGTTCAGGGTCGACAGGACGAGAATCCAGCCCGCCCCATAGGCGAGGAAGCCGAGCACCGTGACCGCATAGCTCGCCAGCCAGCCGATCAGCAGCAGGCCCAGCACCGTGATCGCCGCCCCGAATCCCAGACACCCCTCGATCCCGAAACGCACACGGACATGCGGCAGCGCCAGCCCGCCCAGCACCGCGCCTGCCCCGATCGCCGCGACCAGAAAGCCATAGCCGCTGGCCTGATCGCCGGCCACCATCCGTCCGATCAGCGGCATCAGCGCCCATGCACAGGAGGCGAAGGTGAAGAACACGACAGCCCGCAGGATGCAGGCGCGCAGCGGCATCATCTTCCACGCAAGCCTCAGCCCGGCCGCGGCCTCGACCAGCAGGGAGCGTGGGGCCGGGCGCGGCGCCTGCTCATGGCGCCAGAGCAGAAGCACAATCAGAACAGCGAGATAGCTGATGGCGTTCACAAGAAATGGTAACGCCACACCGGCGATCACGATCAGCGCCCCACCCAGCGCCGGGCCCAGCGCACGCGCCCCGTTGAAGCCGATGGCGTTCAGCGTCACCGCCGCCCGGATATCCTCGCGCGGCACCAGCGAGGGCGTGATCGCCTGCCGCGCCGGGGCAGAGAGGGCGAGGCCGATACCGCTGAGGAACGCAAAGAGCAGCAGCAGCCAGGGTGTCATCATCCCCATCAGCGTCATGGCGTAGAGCACCAGAGCCAGCACCAGCAGGAAGCTCTGCATCACGATCAGCAGCTTGCGCCGGTCGAGCCGGTCGCCCAGCGCCCCGGCCGGCAGGGCCAGCAGAAAGACCGGGAGCATGGTCGCCGCCTGCAGGGCCGAGATCATCACCGGATCGCGGGTCATGCCGGACAAGAGCCAGCCGGCTGCCACCTCCTGCATCCAGTGCCCGGTGCTGGAAACCACCATCGCGAACCACATCCACGCGAAGAGCCGGTGCTTCAGCGGATCAAGTACGGCAAGTGGCCCAAGACGGGGCGGCAGCCCCGGCGCCTGATCGGGACGTGCTGTTGTCATCAGATCAGGATGACAGGATCGGTGACCGGGTGGATCGGCTCCGCGCCCTCGGCGGTGATCAGCATCAGATCCTCCAGATGCGCCGTCCCGCCGAGCCCCGCCTGCATGACCGGGCAATCGACCGAGAGGATCATGCCTTCTTCCAGCACCAGATCATCCTTCTGCCAGAACGTCGCATCGCGCCTGCCAGGCTCGTCGGTATGGGCGAGGCCGACGGAATGAGGGCCAAAGGCGATGAAGGCGTCAAACCCTGCCCGGGCGACGGCTTCCCGGCCCATGGCGGTGATTTCCGAATAGCGCAGGCCGGGGCGCAGCCTCTCGCGCACATGGCTCCAGCCGAGCGCGATGGCCTCGCAGGTCGTGCGCATGGTGCGCGAAGGTTCGCCAATGAAGATCGTGCGGGCGAAATCGCCGTGATAGCCCAACTGCTCCGACACGCAGTCGACCAGCAGCGCGTCACCCTCCTGCAGCGACCGGCCCACCGTCTCGTCGCTGGCGCCGTCGATCACCATGAACACCCCGCGATTGCCACGGGCGGCCGCCTCGGCGAAGAAGGCCCGCCGCAGGTCGCGCTCATCCGCGCCGGCACGGATCGTGGCACAGGCGGCCAGGGCAGCCTGCTGGTTGGCCGTGGCGGCAAGGCGCATCTGGGCGATCTCGCCCGCGCTCTTCACCTGCCGGATCCGCCGGATCGCATGGTCGCCATCCACCGGGCTGGCATCGGGGGCGATATCGGCCAGGAGCGGCGCCAGCCCGGCCACATCGATGCCAAGGCGTCCGGAGGTCATGCCAAGTTCAGCCAGCGCCTTCTTGAGCGCGAAGCCAAGACCAGCCGAAGGCGGACGCTGTGACGTCACCCGCGCCACCGCCTCTCGCCTCGCGGCCTCGCGCGGCCTCAGAGGAGCTTCACCGGCATCGGGGAAGATCGCCGCCGGGCGTGAGGCAGGCTCCGGCACTGTCACCGGATAGCTTCCCCCATCCTGGGCCCCCGAATGGAGAAAGACGGCAAGGTCGTAAGCACGCGGCCGGTCGGCCAGCAGATAGTACCAGGTGAAATCCGGCACCACGATCGCGAGCCCGCGCTCCGGCTCGGCCGGGACCAGCGCAAAGCAGGTCGGGCCAAAGCCCATGCGGTTGGTCGCGGGCCAGCTGTTGGCGATCGTGAAGAAGGAGGCCGGCTGAGCCAGCACCAGCCCGGCGAGCCCTTCCTCGGCCAGCACCCGGGCGGCACGTTCGAGGTTCATCAGCGGGGCGGCGCGCAGGTGATCGAGCGCCGGCAGGGCGTCTGTCTCGACCGTCCGCCCTGCGGCGCCGCCGGCGGCGGCAAAGGCCGTTCCCCCGGCCATCGCCGCAAAGGCATCACGTCGTGTCATCATTGCCTGCTCCTTCCGGCCCTGCGCCATGCCTCCCAGATATGGGCCAACAACCAAGGCTTCCCATCGACAGGAGAACTCCCATGCGTCATGTGGTGCGGCATCTGGCCCTTGCGCTTGCCTGCCTGATCACCGCCCCCGCCCTTGCCGAGGAGCCCGGGCTCGACCCGGTTCTGGCCGAGCGCTGGGCCATCATGGAGGGCGAGAAGGAGGGCGACCTCTACCAGCCGCGAGGCGAGGTGCCGGGCTTT
>CAZPBH010000209.1:0-4452 GCA_964584645.1 uncultured Rhodospirillales bacterium
CTGAGCCCCTGGGTGGGGCTTGCCGATGCAGCCAATGCCGATGCAGCCAATGCCGATCCAGCCAACATCGATGCAGCCAACGCCGATGAGGGCGCTGTCGAGACGGCAAGGGCCGACTTGCTGGAGGCCGTCGCCGCCTACCGGCCGGGTGAGCCGGTTTCTGCACCCCTCGATGCCCGCATCAAGGCGGCTGCGGCCGTGCTGGAAGATCGTGCGGGTCCGGTCGATCTCGCCACCGATCCCGGGGCCTGGGCCGGCACATGGGTGCTGCTCTATGACAGTCGCAACCTGCTTGCCACCATCCCGCTCGCCTTCGCGCGCCGCAATTTTCCGGGCGTTCATGAAGCCGAGGGCCTGGCCCATGTGCGCATGACCACACAGGAATTGCGGCCCGATCTGGGCTTTTACCGCAACACCATGGTGCTCGAAGTGAGTGATGCCCGCCATCCCGTCCTTTACCGCTCGACGGCGGGGCTGGAGGTTGATGAAGCTGCCCCCGACACGCTGTTGGTCAGCTTCCAGACGGTCGAGTTCATCCCCGGCGATGCCAAGCTCGATTTCGCGGGCCTGCGTGCTGCTCTCGGCCTCGATCCCGAGTCGCCGCTGCGGGTCGAGATGCCGCCGCGCCCTGAACCCGGCAGCTCGCGGGTGACCTATCTCGATGAGGAACTGCGGATCAACCGCGGGAGTGACTACATCGCGGTGTTGCGCCGCATCCGCTGATCGCCCTCGCGCGGCGCGCTGCGGAAACCGCTCGGGGGCTCGAATTCGCGGCCGCCGCCTTCATGTTCTCGGGTCATGAACAGCTGGTCCCCCATCCTCCTCCTCGCTGCGCTGATGTGCCTGCTGCCCGCCGCCGCCCCGCAGGCACAGGAACGCCGTGTGCCGGGCTCGGCCGACGAGGTGACACTCTCCTACGCAGCACTGGTCCGTCAGACCGCTCCAGCCGTGGTCAACATCTACGCCTCGCGGCGGGTGCAGACGCGGGTCACCCCCTTCTTCGATGATCCGTTCTTTCAGCGTTTCTTCGGCGATGCGCTGCCGATGATGCCGCGCGAGCGGTTGCAGAACGCGCTCGGCTCGGGCGTCATCGTGGCCGCCGATGGTCTGGTCATGACCAATGCCCATGTGATCGACGGTGCGGATGCGGTCCGTGTGGTGCTGGCGGATCGGCGGGAATTCGAGGCCGAGGTGCTGGTTGAGGATGGCCGCACCGATCTGGCTGCCCTGCGCATCGATACCGAGGGCGAGGCGCTACCCTTTCTGGAGCTCAAGGACAGCGACGATGTTGCCGTCGGTGATCTGGTGCTGGCCATCGGCAATCCCTTCGGTGTGGGGCAGACGGTGACCAGCGGGATCGTCTCCGCGCTTGCGCGCACGGCCGTCGGGGTCAGCGATTTCAGCTTCTTCATCCAGACCGACGCGGCGATCAACCCCGGCAATTCGGGCGGTGCCCTGGTCGACACGACCGGCCGGCTGATCGGCATCCCGAGCGCGATCTACAGCCGGGATGGCGGCTCTCTCGGCATCGGCTTTGCGGTGCCCTCCAACATGGTGCGTACGGTCATCGCGGCGGTGGAGGGGGACGGTATGATCCGGCGGCCATGGCTGGGCGCCACGGGGCAGCCGGTGACGGCCGAGCTTGCGGAAGAGCTGGGCCTGCGTATCCCGGCCGGGGTGCTGATCAATGATGTCTGGCCCGGCGGGCCCGCCGATGAAGCCGGCATCGAGCTGGGCGATGTCATCACCCAGGTGGGCGATCAGGTGGTGGACGGTCCGGGCGCCCTGCGCTTCCGCATCGCCACGCTGGAGCCCGGGGAACGAACAGAGCTGACCCTTGTCCGCCGCGGCCGCGAACGCACGGCGAGGCTGGAGGCAACACTACCGCCGGCCGAGCCTCCCCCCGACCGGCGCCAGCTGGCTGGCCGCCACCCGCTCTCGGGGACGGAAATCGCCAATCTCTCGCCCGCGCTCGCCGACGAGCTGGGTCTGGAAGGCGAATATGACGGGGTGGTGATCACACGGATGGCGCGCCAGTCGGCGGCGGGGCGTGTCGGGGTCAGACCGGGCGATATCGTGCTGCGCATCAACGATCAGGAGCCGAGCACCACCGCCGAACTGGAGCGTCTGCTCGAACAGCCTCGCGATGCCTGGCGTCTTCGCCTGAAGCGCAATGGCCGGCCGGTCGATATTGTCGTCCGTGGCTGATCTTGCCTTCAAGCCCGGCAGGGCCGACGCACGGTGAGTGCCCCCGACCTGTTTGCTGCCGGCACGCCCGAGGCGCCGCTGGCCGAAAGGCTCCGGCCCCAGCATCTTCAGGAGGTGCTGGGGCAGGACCATCTGCTCGCACCCGATCGGCCGATTGGCCGGATGGTCGCGGCCGGGCATCTTCGATCTCTCATCCTGTGGGGGCCGGCCGGCACCGGCAAGACAAGCCTCGCTCGTCTGCTGGCGCGGGCAACGGACCACGAGTTTCAGGCGGTCTCGGCTGTCTTTGCCGGGGTGGCCGATCTCCGCAAGGCGTTCGATTCGGCGCGGGCCCTGAAAGCGCGGGGTCGCCCGTGCCTGCTGTTCGTCGACGAGATCCATCGCTTCCACAAGGGCCAGCAGGACGCCTTGCTGCCGGTCGTCGAGGACGGGACCGTGACCCTCGTGGGCGCGACCACGGAAAACCCGTCCTTCGCGCTCAACGATGCGCTGCTTTCGCGCTGCCATGTGCTGGTGCTGAACCGGCTCGCCGGGCAGGAGCTGGAGGCGCTGCTTGTGCGCGCGGAAAAGCTGCTTGGCCGGAACCTGCCCCTGACCGCCGAGGCAAGGCAGGCGCTGATCGCCATGGCCGAGGGCGATGGCCGTGCGCTCCTGAACATGGCGGAGATGCTGCTGGAGCGCGGTGAGGGCGCCCCGATGGATGCAGCCGCCCTGGCCGCGGCCCTGACCCGGCGTGCACCGACCCATGACCGCGATCAGGATGGGCATTACGGGCTGATCTCGGCCCTGCACAAGGCCGTGCGCGGCTCGGACCCTGATGCCGCCCTCTACTGGCTGGCGCGCATGCTGGAGGCTGGCGAGGATCCCCGCTATCTGGGCCGGCGGCTGGCCCGGATGGCGGTGGAGGATATCGGGCTGGCCGATACCCATGGCTTGCGCGTGGCGCTGGATGGCTGGGAGCTTTACGAGCGGCTGGGCAGTCCGGAGGGCGAGCTGGGTCTTGTGCAGGCCGTCCTGTATCTCGCCTGCGCGCCCAAATCGAACGCTGCCTATGTCGCCGACAAGGCCGCGCGCAAGCTGGCGCGGGAGACGGCCCGCTTCGACCCGCCCCCCCATATCCTCAACGCGCCGACACGGCTGATGCGCGAGCTCGGGCGCGGGCAGGGCTATGCCTATGACCATGATGCCCCCGACCGATTCTCGGGCCAGAACTATTTCCCCGAACCATGGACGGAACGGCCGGTATTGTACGACCCGACCGATCAGGGTGCCGAGGCCGCCATCGCGGAACGTCTGGCCCGCTGGGCGCATCTGCGGCGGGCGCGGGGTGATGGCTGATTTCGCCCGCTATATCGCCATCGACTGGACCGGGGCGCGCACGAACTACAAGGGCCTCGCCGTCGCCGAGGCGCAGCCGGGCGAGGCTCCACCGAGGCTCGTTGCCCCGCCGCAAGCACGAACCTGGCGCCGGGCGGCGCTGGCTTCATGGCTGGCCGGGATCGAGGGACCGGCCCTTGTCGGGATCGATGCCGCCTTCGGCCTGCCCTGGGCCGTGGCGGCAAGCTTCTTTGCTGATGCCGGGGCAGCACGATCATCGGATCTCTGGGCCCTGGTCGAGGCCGGCTGCGCTGGGCTGGACGATCTTTACGGCCGGCCCTTTGCCGAGGCCCATCCGCGCGCCTTCTGGGTGCGCGGGCGCAGGCCGGCGGATTGGCGCGAGGCGCATCGGGCGACCGAAACGGCCTGTGTGGCAGCATGTCTCGGCCGGCCGGAATCGCCCTTCAAGCTGGTGGGGGCAAGGAATGTGGGGACGGGCAGCCTTGCCTGTTTCCGGTTGCTGCACCGGCTGCATGACCAGGACGATGTCGCCATCTGGCCCTTTGATCGCGCGCCCGGCCGGCGCCTGACGCTGGTCGAGATCTATCCGCGCCTGTTCATCAGGCTTGCGGGCTTCGGTTCTGCCAAGCTCGGCCCGGCGACCCTCGACGCAGCCCTGCCGGTGCTGGCGAGCGCGCCTCTCGGAGCACCCCCTGACCTCGACGATCACGCCACGGACGCCCTGATCGCGGCAGCCGGCCTGCGCCATCTGGCGGGCAGCCAACATCTCTGGGATGCGTCGCACTCTGATCCACTTGCAGGGCGGGCGGAGGGCTGGATCTTCGGTGTGCCGGCCGGCACCTCCGTCGAGGGTCGACCATGACCTGGCTCGCGATCGCGTTGGGCGGGGCGCTGGGGGCGCTGGCA
>CAZPBH010000210.1:0-4449 GCA_964584645.1 uncultured Rhodospirillales bacterium
AGCCGTCGTTCGGCCTCATCGACAAAGACGGGCGCCATCACGCAATTCGGACCGGTGACCCTCAGAACCACACGGATGGCGGCGCCCTCGCTGGCCTCGCCGATGTCCAGCTGCTTGACCAGGCCGAGTGTCGCTATTCCGACCGGCAGGCCGGCGGCTGCGCTGCAGGGATCCGTGATGGCGTCGAGCGCCGCGCGGGCGCGGTCGTACAGGTCAGGCTTGAGCGGCATGAGCGACCCCCCAGACGGTATCGACCGGCCGGATCGGGGCGGTTTCGACCGTCCGGCGCAAGGCGTCAAGATCAATGCCGGAGATCCGTGCCTGGGTCTCGCCCAGCATCGCACGCTTGATCTCCGGCGTCAGCGGCGGATAGCCGAATTCCTCCTGCAGGCTCTCGGGAATCTCGAAATCGAGAAAGGCATCGAGCAGCAGGCGCGGATGGGCGACAGGCGCGCCGGTGCCCCAGACGATGCGCGTCCCCGCCCCGACGGCGAGGAACTCGCCCAGAACCCGTGCCAGCTTGCCGGGCGCGTTGATCGCCAGCCCACAGGTGCCCTCCAGATTGACCGTGACATTGGGCGAATAGGTCAGCTGGCGCACGGTTTCCTCAAGGAAGCCGAAGCCGCCATGAAAGATCTCGAAATTGAGCTGGGGAAAATCGGCGGCGGCCGGGCCGATGTCGCGCATCTCGAAAAACTGGTGATGGGTCGGCCCGAAAGGCATCGCCTTGTGCATCGCCACCGTCTTCAGGCCGCGCTGGATCATCCGCTCGAACAGGGGATACATCAGCTCGCGGTCATCCATCGAGAAGCCGACCAGCCGGCCCTCGACCAGATCGACCGGGTAGAACTTGATCCCGATACAGCCTTCCTCTTCGACCAGCCGGTCGACCTCCTCCAGCGCGTCGGGGCGGAACGGCGTCATCCCGCCATAAAGGAACACCCGGCCGGGATAGGCTTCGCGCAGCTGCTTGCCAAGCGAGAGCGGCGCGCCGCCATCCTTGAAATAGGCATAGATCGGCAGCGAATGATAGATGCAGGCATCCAGCCCGCCTTCCTCGAACAGCGCCCGGCCGAGCAGCTCGATATCGGGTGTGCACAGCCGCTCGATATCGAGATACCACGGCGCCGGCGCCATTTTCGGACAGAAGGCCTGATGCAGGGCGTGCAGCATGCCGGCCTGCATCTCCCAGCTCACGCCCTCGACAATGTTCTCACGCACGTAATTGTAGGCGTGGATCACACCATCGATGACCGGGCTGCCCTGATACATGGCGACCTCAGAAATTGTAGCGGGCACGAATGCCGAAGGTGCGCGGCGGTCCGTAGAAGTTCAACGTGCCGATGAAGCTGGTCGAGCGAATTACCGTCGTCAGATAGGTCTCGTCGGTCAGGTTGCGGCCATAGAGCCCGACATTCCAGCGATCGTCCTCGCCAACCAGGTCGGCATAGGCGTTGAAGAGGTGATAGCCCTCCTGGCTGACCAGGGGCGCGTTGAACTGGTCGAAGAACACCTCCGACTGATAGCTCCACTCTCCGCGCACCCGCAGCTCGAACCGGTCGATCGGCACGGCATAGCCAAGCCCCAGCGTCGAGGCGAATTCCGGCGCCCGCGGCAGGGTGTTACCGCCAAGATCGAGCAGCGCGTTGGGGTCGGCGGCATCGGGGTTGGAGGTCAGGAACTCGTCATATTCGGCCTGCAGCAGGCTGACCCGCCAATCGAGATCGAGCGCGTCGGTCGGCCTGGCCAGCACCTCCAGATCGAGGCCGTAAAGCTCGGCCGAGGCGGCGTTGGTGACGGTCGAGACCGCACCGCCGGTCTGCGGCTCGAACCGGTTCACCTGCAGGTCGGAATAATCGTAGTAGAAGGCGGCGGCATTGACCTGAACCCGGCCATCGGCCCAGTTGCTCTTGACGCCCGCCTCATAGCTCCAGATGAACTCCGGGTCGAACATCTCGCCCGCACCGGCGGTGTTGAAGCCGCCCGACTTGAAGCCGCGCGAGACGAAGCCGTAAAGCAGCAGCGTGTCGTTGGGCTCATATTCGATGCCGAAGCGCGGGGTCAGCGCGTCCCAGGTCTCGTTGCCGCCCTGGACGGTTGTGAAGACGCCGCCCGGCGTACCCAGCCCGCCGACCGGATCGGTCAGGGTGGTGACGAGGCTCTGGGTCTTTTCCTCCTGCGAATAGCGCAGGCCTGCGGTCACCGACCAGCTCTCGGTCAGCTGATAGCTGCCCTCGCCGAACAGGGCCCAGGCCTCGGTCTCGATCTCGGCTACGGGGTCGATGATGCCACCGATCGGCGGGACATAGACGATGAAGCGCTGATCGGCATTCTCGCTGAGATAATAGGCGCCAAGAACCCATTGCAGCGGGCCGTCATCCTGCGAGAGCACCTGAAATTCCTGGATCCAGGTCTCAGCCTCCTGATCATCGGTGTCCCAGGCGAAATCGACCTCGGTGGAATCGATGTCGACGATCTCTTCCAGCGTCCGGTTGTCCCAGGAGGTCAGCGATTTCACCTGCACCGGGCCGGCGTCGTAGCGCAGCTCGAGATGGATCTGATCGTCGGTGATCTCATTCTCGTTCGGGTGGTTGAGCTGGACCTCGCGCTCATCAGCGATGAATTCGGCACCAAACACATTGATCGCCGGTGAGAACGAGTTGTAGTTCGGCTTGCCGGCGAGCGCCCGGGCGCTGGTCTCCCGTGTCAGGTAGCCCCGCAGCTCGGCCTCGAAGCGCTCGTTGAAACGAGCCAGCAGGCTGAGGCGCGCGCCGAAGATATCGGCATCGTCGAGGTCGCGATCATTGAGAATGTCTTCAGAAAACCCGTCGCGCTGGTGGGCGACGGCAGCGACCCGCAGCGCCACCTGATCTGATACCGGCATGTTGATGGCGGCCTCGGCCCGCAGGGCGTCGAAATTGCCGAACGAGAAATCGACATAGCCTTCGACACCCTCCGTCGTCGGCCGCCGGGTCACCAGGTTGATCGCACCCCCGGTGGCGTTACGGCCATAGAGCGTGCCCTGCGGCCCCTTCACCACCTCGACCCGCTCGACATCGAAGAATTCCTGGATCGAGGCGTTGTTGCGCGTCTGGTAGACGCCATCGACATTGGTCGCGACCGAGCTGTCGGTCCCGACGGTGAGGATGTCGGTGCCGATGCCTCGGATATAGGGCTGGCCCTGGCTCTTGTTGGTGGAGAGCACGAGACCGGGGGTGTTGAACTGCAACTCGAAGGTGTCGTTGATCCCCGAACGCTCCAGCGCCGCTCCGGAGAAGGCAGTGATCGAGAGCGGCACATCCTGCACCGATTCGGCACGGCGCTGGGCCGTGACGACGATTTCCTCCAGCGCCTGCGCCCTGGCATCATTGGCCATCATCGCCAGGGCGGCAGCGGAAGCGGCGAGCAGGTGTCTACGCGACATGGTTTGGGTCTCCCTGAGGTTGGGCCGCCGCCCGATCTGAGGCGGGATCGGCGGAATCGATGGTGGCAAGAAATTCGACAAGCACGGCGCGGAAGGCTTCGGGCGCCTCGAAATTGACAAGGTGGCCGATGCCGTCGAGACGGTGCAGGCGGGCGCCCGCGATGGCCGCGGCGGTCTCTTCGGCAACCTCGACCGGCACCAGCGGATCGGCGGTGCCATGCAGCACCAGCGTCGGACAGGTGATCGCGTGCAGCGGCCGTGTCGGCACATAGCTGAAGCTTGCCGCGATGGTCTTCAGATAGGAGTCGCGATGGAGGGCCGCGATGCTCGCTTCCAGCCGGGCGCGCACATCGGCATGGGCGCCGGGGCCGAGGAGCGAGGCTGCAACCGAAGGCGCAATATCGGTCAGGCTGGCGCCGTTCATCAGCGGTGCCTGGCGCGAGGCGATGAAGTCACGGCGCTGGCTTTCGCTCAGGCTCTGGGCCAGCATCGGCGCCGCCGCGACCAGCCCGAGCCCGGCCACCCGGTCGGGCGCGAGGGCGGCGACCTCCAGCGCGATCGAGGCGCCCAGGGAAAGACCGACAAGCACGGCCCGGTCGATATCCAGCGCATCGAGCACCCGCAGCACATCCCCACCCATCTGCTGCATGGTGACATCGCCGTCGTAATCCTCCGAGCCGCCATAGCCGCGGGCATCGATGGCGATCACAAGGCGCTGCCGCGCAAGCACGGCCATATCGTCGTGCCAATTGGTTCGATTGCCGCCGATACCGTGAAGCATCACCAGCGGGACGCTATCGCCCCCGCCCATGAGGTCGATCGCGAGCGCCGGCGAGGTGCCGATCAGACGGGTGTCGAGGGCGCTCATTGCCGGCTGTCCATCCATTGGCGCGGGCGCACCGCAACCGGCAGCGCGGCCGCCGGGTCGGGTGCCGGTCGCCGCCGGTCACTCTCGCGCCATTCGGCGTGAGGGTCATGGGTCACCTCGATCTCTTCAAAGCCTTCTTCGGCCAGAGCGGCGCGGC
>CAZPBH010000211.1:0-3443 GCA_964584645.1 uncultured Rhodospirillales bacterium
TCCTGCACTACGTGCTGCGCCAGCTCGCCGGCAGCCAGAAGGCCGCCACGACCGAGCGGGTCGGGACACCCAGCCGCTTCGGCCGGCTGGGGGATCACCCGCTCGACGGCGTGAACCGGTCCTGAGCCGATGATCGAGTTCGAGTTCTGGCACTGGCTGGCGCTGGCCGCGCTCCTGCTGTCGGTGGAGATCTTCGCGCCATCGACCTTCTTTCTGGGGCCGGCGGCAGCGGCGGCGATCATCGGCGTCATCTTGCTGGCCTTCCCCGAGCTCGACATCATGGTTCAGGGATTTGTCTTTTCCCTGCTGGCGGTGGCGCTGACCTGGGTGATACGGCGCTATGTGAAGGATCACCTCAAGCCCACCGACCGCCCCTGGCTGAACCGGCGTTCGAACGCGCTAATCGGCCGGACCGCCCGGGTCGTCAACCGGCTCGACAACGGTTTCGGGGAGCTGAAGTTCGACGACACGACCTGGCGGGTGCGCACGGCCGACGGCAAGCCGGCCGAGCCGGGGATCCTGATGGAGGTTGTCGGCAGCGACCGCGCCACCCTGATCGTGGAGCGGCGCGAGGGTTAGAGCGGATCGCGTTCGAACTGAACGCGTGAATCCGATCGGCTCAAACAACCAGCGGATCGGCGCCGGCGGCGCCGGTCAGGGGTTACACGTCGGATCGGTGCTGATATCGACACCCCATTGCGGCTGTTTCGAGGAATCACTGACCCAGTCGGAATGCGCACCGGCGTTGAAGTTATGGTGGCCGGGATTATGCGCCACATCCCAGCACGAGAGATCCTGGCTGAACGCGGCGGCGTTCTGGAACATGAAGTTCATATCGGTCACGCCGCCGGGCTCCCAGCCGGAGATGTTCCCGTTGAACGCGATGGCATCCCAGAACATCGCATGCATTGCGCTCACGCTGCGGGTGTCCCAGCCGGAGATATCCCCGTCGAACGTCGCGGCGCCGGAGAACATGTAAGACATGCTGGTCACGCTGCGGGTGTCCCAGGATGAGATATCGCCGTTGAACACGGTGGCGTTCCAGAACATGCCGTACATGTTGCCCACGCTGCTGGTGTCCCAGCCGGAGATGTCGCCGTTGAATGCGCCGGCGTTGGAGAACATGTACGCCATGTTGGTCACACTGCTCGTGTCCCATTGGTTCATATTCGGGATCGTGGTCAACGCGGAGGCTCCAACGAAAGCAGAGCTGAGATCGTCACCGGTGATCGTCGGCACATCGCTTACGCTTGCCGACACTGTCATGTTGGAGGCGCCCTCGAACTCGCCCTGGTCCGGCCCCCGAAGACCGAAGCGGAAGGGCCCCCAGCCCTGGATTTGCAGCAGCTTTGCATAGTCTCCGGCGCCCGCAAAGGTCCACCCCCCCATCTGCTCGGTCGGGCTGGTTATGGTGACGGTGTAGGTGCCCGGGCTTGGGTATTCGCAGAAAGCGTCGCCAAGATTAGTGTCGGTGATGGTCTTGATCCGCTCGACCGCCGGTGCGCCGCAGTCGATGCTCAGATCATGCGGGTACCCGTCTGCGACGACCAGCGGCAGGGTCACGGTCCGGTCATTGACGATGCCCGGCTGGGTCGTGTCCCACACCGTGATGAAAGCTCCCGCGGGGTCGGGCTCCATGCGCTCCGGCTGGGTCGGGGCGGTGCTGGCCCCCTCCAGCCCCGGCACCTTTATGCGCATCACCAACCGCTGGGCATCGGCGACACCCGTCGCCAGAAGGACCATCCCGGCCAAAACACCGATGACAACAGCACGCATCACGTCCTCGCCCTCCGATTGGCATGATCAGGGCGAGAGTGGGGGCGGCTGGCTGAAGAATTGGTGAAAAACGGGGGCTGGACCACAGATCCTGCCCTGACCGTTCGGCCGATCAAGGTGGTGCTCCGACAGGTGAAGAGGATGCGGAATTCCTCACCCCGCCATCGGCCCCGCGACGGTGCCGGCATCGTGGAGCTGGCCGATTTCATGGTCGGGCAGGCCCAGCAGATCACCCAGGATCTCGTCCGTGTGCTGGCCGAGGATCGGCGCCGGGGCGGGCGGCAAATTCGTTGCATCAGCGAAACGAATAGGCGATCCCGGCATCAAATAGGCACCAATGCCGGGCTGCATCACCCTTGAAAACATGGGGTTTTCGGGGCTGGCCCGCCAATCTTCCTCCAGCATCTGGGCGAAGCTGCGATAGGGCGCCCACAGCGCCCCCGCTCCGTCCAGCGCCTCGGCACATCGGGCCAGCGTCCGGGCCGCAACCCAGGGCGCCAGCACCCCGGCGATTTCCTCGCGCGCGGCGAAGCGCTGGCCCTCATCGCCCAGATCAAGGCCGGTGCGAGCGGCAATCTCGGCCATGGCTTCGCCCGTACCGGTCGCTTCCAGCAATTTCTTCCATTGGCCCCTGGTGATCGCGACCAGCATGATCCGGCGCCCGTCCGAAGTCGGGAAATCCCGGCCAAAGGCGCCGAAGAGATCATTGCCCAGCGGCTGGCGGGGCTGATCCAGCACTTCGACCTCGGCGATATGGCCCAGATGGCCGACCATGGCCATCGCCACATCCGACAGTGCGACCGAGAGATACTGCCCAGCACCGGTCAGCCGGCGATGGCGCTCGGCCGCCAGCAGGCCGGTGGACAGGGTCAGGCCGGTGATGGCATCCCAGCAGGGCATCACATGGTTGATGACGGCGTGGTCCGGCCCGGTCACATCGGGAAAGCCGACCGCCGGGTTGACGGTATAATCCACCGCCGAGCCGCCATCGGGCGAGCCCAGCAGGTTGACCATGATCAGATCCTCCCGGCTTGCGGCCTTCAGCGCCTCGAAATCGAGCCAGCCACGGGGTGGAAAATTGGTCAGGAAGAGGCCCCCGCCCTCGCCGGGTGCGGCCAGCAGGCGATGGACGAGCGCGCGACCGGCCGGGCTGGCGATGTCGATACGGATCGATTTCTTGCCCTTGTTGAGCCCGGTCCAGTAAACGCTCTGTCCCGCCTCGGTCACCGGCCAGCGGCGATAGTCGAGCCCGCCCTGGATCGGGTCGAAGCGGATCACCTCCGCCCCCAGCTGGGCCAGCGTCATGCCGCCAAGCGGGGCAGCCACGAAGGCCGAGCCCTCGACGATGCGCAGGCCGGCAAGGATGCCAGGAAGGCCTGTCGGGCCAGAGGTGGGCTGGGCTGCGTTCATGGCGGTTCCTCCCGGATCGTCTGTTTGTCAGGCTGAAAGCTTGTTGCCCCTGAAGCCGGCCATATGTGCGCGCCCTGCCCGCCCGGCCATGATCGAGGTCGTTCCCGTCTGATGCCTCCGCTGCCTCCCGGCGATGCCGCCCCCGGCCTGTGGGCCGAGATCGCGACCCTGTGGCTGTTCGGGATCGCGGTCTCCGCCTCGCCCGGGCCGAACAACACGCTGCTGGCCGCTCTTGCCACACGGCACGGTTTCCGCCG
>CAZPBH010000211.1:3453-4396 GCA_964584645.1 uncultured Rhodospirillales bacterium
GCCTGATCTACGCTGCCGCCTTCGGGCTGGCCGGTCTGGTGCTGCTGGTGCCCGGGCTGGAAGCGGGGCTGCGCTGGGCCGGCTTTGCCTTTCTGCTGTTCCTCGCCTGGCGCATCGCCACCGCAGCGCTGCCCGATGAGGGCGTTGCCAACGCCGGCACCCGCCCGCCGGTCGGCTTCCTGGAAGGGTTCATCCTGCAGCCGCTCAACCCGAAGCTGTGGATATACGCGATCTCGGCGATGGCGACCTTCGGCGGGGGTGCCGATCATCTGAGCAAGCCGGCGGCCGCCACCCTGCTGATCCTCCCCAATGTCACCGCCGCCCTCGCCTGGATGCTGGCCGGGGCCGGTCTGCGGCGTCTGATCGCCGGCAACCCGCGCCGCCACCGCATCGTGGCCGTCCTGCTGGGGGTCGTGACCGCGCTGACGGCGCTGATGCTGGTGATCTGACCCGGTGCTGCCTGCCGATGGGCAGAAAAGTCCCGGCCCCTCATCGGCACAGCAGACCCAGACATGAATACTTAATGAAATTTAACCATGATCGCTGGCTGATCTTCACGCTTCCGACAAAAGGCCACGAATTGGTGCTGCCAATGTGGGTCTTTTCACAGACCGGTAACGGAATCGCCTTTAGTCTCTCCTGCAGATGAACCTGCCCGTCTGTGTGCCGGGGACGCCCGGCGCCTGCAAGGTTGCCCGCCCCTCGGGCCACCGCACCGCACAGCCCGGGCCGGAAAGGAGCGCGACATGGCACGCACGGTTTCCGATCTCGTCACCAGCGGCACGGCCGCCCTCGTCCAGCCCGAAGGCCCGGCGCCCGGCGCCGCTGACGTGCAGCTGATCCCGGCCCTGGAGGCAGCCCCCATCGAGCTCGGCGACATCGCCTTCCTGACCGATGCGACGATGATCCGCCAGGGCGCGGACCTGATCCTGGAGCTGCCCGA
>CAZPBH010000212.1:0-4387 GCA_964584645.1 uncultured Rhodospirillales bacterium
CGCAGCCTTCCTCAAGGCCCTTCCGGCCGAGGTGCCGTTGACCGTCATCGGGGTCGGCTCCAACCTGCTGGTGCGCGATGGCGGGGTGCCGGGCGTCGTCATCCGGCTCGGTCCCGGCTTCGATACGATCCGGATCGACGGCATGACCCTGCATGTCGGGGCCGGTGTGCAGAACCTGCCGGTGGCGCGGGCCGCGGCCGAGGCGGGGATCGACGGGCTCGCCTTTCTGGTCGGCATCCCCGGCGGCATCGGAGGTGCGGTGCGCATGAACGCCGGCGCCTTCGGCAGCGAGATCAGGGATGTTCTTGTCTCCGCCCGTTTCATCGACCGGCAGGGCCAGCAATTCGAACTCGACGCGCGCGAGCTGGGTCTCGACTACCGGCACAGCGCCTTCCCCGAGGACTGGATCGTCATCGGTGCCAGCCTCCGCGGCAGGCCGGGCAGCCGTGAGGCGATCGAGACCGAGATGGACCGCATCCATGCCGAGCGCGACCTGACACAGCCGACCCGGGCACGAACGGGGGGCTCCACCTTCGCCAACCCTCCCGGCCGCAAGGCCTGGCAGCTGATCGACGAGGCCGGCTGCCGCGGGCTGATGCTGGGCGACGCTCAGGTGTCCGAAAAGCACACGAACTTCCTGATCAACAGGGGCGCTGCAACCGCGCGCGATCTCGAGGAGCTGGGCGAGCTCGTGCGGCGGCGTGTGCTCGAGCAGTCGGGCATCGTGCTGCGCTGGGAGATCCGGCGCATCGGGATCGCTGCGGGCGAGAGCGGAGGCCGGCCATGAGACGCGATGTGGCGGTGCTGATGGGCGGCTGGTCGGGCGAGCGCGAGGTCAGCCTGGTCTCGGGCCGGGCTGTGATCGAGGCGCTGGAGCAGGTGGGCTTCGCGGTTCGGGCCGTGGATGTGCGGCGCGATCTGAACGCCCTTTTGCACGATCTGACACCGCCGCCGGATGTCGTCTTCAACGCGCTGCACGGGCGCGGCGGCGAAGATGGCGTGATCCAGGGGGTGCTGGAGGTGCTGAACGTGCCCTACACCCATTCCGGTGTCACGGCCTCGGCCATCGCGATGGACAAGGCCCTGACCCGGGCGGTGCTGATGCCCCAGGACATCCCCTTCGCGCCCGGCCGCGTGATCACCCGCGCGGAAGTCGCCGCCGGCGATGTGCCCCGCACGCCCTTCGTGCTCAAGCCGGTGCATGAGGGCAGCTCGCTTGGTGTGCGGATCGTGCGCGAGGGCGAGGAGCGCGGGCTGTTCGACGATCCGGCCTGGGCCTTCGGCGATACCGCCCTGGCCGAGGCCTATGTCCCGGGGCGCGAGCTGACGGTCGCCGTGATGGGGGCCGCTGGCGAGGCGCCGCGCGCGCTGAGCGTCACCGAACTGACCCCCCATGAGGGCTTCTACGATTACGAGCACAAATACACGGCCGGCCGGACGCAGCATGTCGTTCCCGCCGATATCCCCGACGATATCGCCCAGGCAGCAAAACGCTATGCCAGCCATGCCCATGCGGTGCTGGGCTGCAGCGGTGTCACACGCAGCGATTTCCGCTGGAACGATACGCTTGGCCTGCACGGGCTCGTCTTTCTGGAGATCAACACCCAGCCCGGGCTGACGCCGCTCAGCCTCGTGCCGGAGCAGGCCCGGCATGTGGGCATGTCCTTCGTCGATCTGGTGAAGTGGATGGTGGAGCACGCACGATGCCCTGCCTGAAGCGCTCCTCCACGAAGGCGAAAACGACCAGCGTGCGCGCCCGCCCGCGCTTCGGCTGGCTGCGCCGACCGGCCATCCTGGCCACGCTGGTTCTGGCTACCCTGGCAGGAGCTGCGGGTGCCACCGCCTGGGCCCTGCCGGCGGTGCGACAGGAGTTGGCGGCGATGCCCGCCCATCTGGTGACCGCTGGCATCGCTCTCACCGCCGAGGCCGGCTTCCGGCTCGACAGCGTGACCGTGAGCGGCCAGCACCGCACCGATCCCGACAGGCTGCGTGAGGCCCTCGGGGTCGCCAGAGGCCTGCCCACGCTCGGGCTCGACCTGAGGGCCTTGCGCGCGGAGATCGAGGCGATCCCCTGGGTTGCGGCTGCGCGGGTCGAGCGCCGCCTGCCCGACCGCCTGCACATTGCCCTCACCGAGCATCGCCCGATCGCGATCTGGGAGCATGATGGCGCCGCCGCCCTGATCGAGGCCTCGGGCAGCGTTCTGCAGATCGGCGGGCTGGACCCCCACAGGGCCCTGCCGCGGGTGCGCGGTGCCGATGCGCCGGCCCATGCCGCCCAGCTGCTGCGTGACCTCGCGGCCGCCCCCGAGCTTGCAGCACAGATCGGCCATGCCGAGCGCGTCGCCGGGCGGCGCTGGACACTCGTCCTCGACGATGAGCGCCGGATCGAACTTCCGGCTCAGGATGTTGCCCCGGCACTCGCCCGGCTGGACCAGCTGGATGCCGAGACCGGCATCATGACCCGGCCCTGGCGCCGGATCGACATTCGCTTCGAGGATCGGCTGATCGTCGAACCGGAAGCCGGCGCCCTCAAGCGCCGGACCGCCTTTCTGAAGGGAACGCCCTCATGAGCCGCGCGCCGGCCTATCGCCCCATCCACCGGCCCCGGGGTGCCATCATCGCGGCCCTCGATGTCGGGTCGAGCAAGCTGTGCTGCCTGATCGGCCGGGTGGCCGAGGGCGGGCGGCTGCATGTCATCGGCTTCAACCAGCAGAAGGCGCGCGGGCTGAAGGCCGGTGCCGTCGTCGATCTGGATCAGGCCACCGCCGCGATTGGCAACACCGTCCATACGGCCGAGCAGATGGCGGGCGAGACGCTCAAATGCGTCGTCGTCGGCCTGGCCGGCGCCGATCTTCATTCGCGCCTGATCTCGGTCGAGACCGGCCTCGATGGCGATCAGGTCGCCGAGAGCGATGTGCAGGCGGTAATGGACCGCGCCTGGCTGCCGCAGCAGCTGAACGGCCATGCCGCCGATTTCACCACCGTGCAGGCCAGCCCCATCGGCTTCGCGCTCGACGGCCGCAACGGCATCAAGGCGCCGGTCGGACTCTACGGCCAAAGCCTGAAGGCACGGGTGCATCTGCTGAGCGCGACCCAGGCGACCGCTCGCAACCTCACCACCTGCATCGAGCGCAATCACCTGAAGGTCGAGGGCTTCGGCGCCGCCCCGCTGGCGGCCGGTATCGCCACCCTGACGCCGGATGAACGCGAGCTGGGCGCGCTGGTCATCGATCTCGGCGCCGATACCACGGACATGGCCGTCTTCACCGAGGGCGAGGCCGTGCATGTCGATCACGTGCCTATCGGCGGCCGTCACGTCACGAGCGATATCGCGCGCGGGCTGACCACCAGCCTGACCCATGCGGAGCGGCTCAAGACGCTGCATGGTGCGGCAGTGGCCGGCAGCATCGACGAGAGCGAGATCATCGAGGCGCCGCAGGTCGGCGAGGACCCGACCCATGTGCTGGAAGTTCCGCGCTCGATCCTCGTCGGCATCATCCGCCCGCGGCTGGAGGAAATCTTCGAGCATGTGCGCGCCCAGCTGGAGGATAGCGGCTGGGCCCGCGCCAGCGGTCGGCGCGTCGTGCTGACCGGCGGCGGTGCGAGCCTGCACGGCATCCGCGAGCTGGCGCAGGCGATCCTCGACAAGCAGGTCCGCATCGGCCGGCCGACCCGCCTGCACGGGCTGCCCGAGCTGATGACCGGGGCGGCCTTCGCCGTGCCGGTCGGCCTGCTGCGCTTTGCCCATGAACAGCTGATGGTCCCGACCCAGCCCCAGGCCGCCGAAGAAGCCGGCTGGCTGGCGCGCATGGGCCATTGGCTGCGCGACAATTTCTGAGCCCGCCCCGCATGAAACCCAAGCCAGACCAAACCCGGAAGATCAACCAGCAACCGAACAACCCGAAAGTTCACAGAGAGCAAGGAAAGTGGAGGTGACCCCATGATTGATGTCAGTGTTCCCAGCGGTGAAAAGCATCTGCGCCCGCGCATCGCGGTGATCGGCGTCGGCGGTGCCGGCGGCAATGCCGTGAACAACATGATCGAATCCAACCTCGAGGGCGTCGAGTTCATCGTCGCCAACACCGACGCCCAGGCCCTCGCCCAGAGCCGGGCACAGAAACGCATCCAGCTCGGCCTCGGGGTGACCGGCGGGCTCGGCGCCGGCGCACGGCCCGAGATCGGCCGCGATGCCGCGCATGAGGCCCTGCCCGAGATCGAGGGGCATCTGGAGGGCGCCAACATGGTGTTCATCACCGCCGGGATGGGCGGCGGCACCGGCACCGGGGCCGCGCCCGTGATCGCCCAGGCCGCGCGCGACCGCGACATCCTGACGGTCGGCGTCGTCACCAAGCCCTTCCAGTTCGAAGGCTCGACGCGGATGCGTCTC
>CAZPBH010000213.1:0-3400 GCA_964584645.1 uncultured Rhodospirillales bacterium
GATCGCGGTGTTCGTGCCGAAGATCTGGGTGGTGTTCGCTGATCCGCTGGCCGGGATGTGGAGCGACCGCACACGCTCCCCGCTCGGGCGCCGGCGCCCCTTCCTGCTATGGGGCGGGATCCTGTGCGGGCTTACCTTCGTGGCGATGTTCAACCTGCCGGCGATCGACAGCGCGCTTGGCCGGGCGGTCTATGTCGCGGCGATGTACACGCTGGCGCTTTCGGCCTTCGCGCTCTATTCCGTGCCCTATCTGACGATGGCCTCGGAAATGTCGGACGATCCGGTGCAGCGCACCAAGCTGATGAGCTTCCGGCTGGTGTTCATGGCGATCGGGCTGATGATCGGCGGCTATGCGCCGGTTCTGGTCGATTGGGGCGGGACGGGCGAGGCAGGATATCGCTTCATGTCGCTCGTCCTCGGGGCGCTGGTCGCGGCCTCAATGCTGACAACCTTCGCGGTCACGGCCCGGGCGCGCACGTTCGAGCGGCACGAGGCGAGCGTCAATCTTCTGACCCAGGTGAAACTGGCCTGGGAGAACCGCCCCTTCTTCATCCTGTTGAGTGCCAATTTCCTGCAGCGCACGGCCGAGGCGGCGGGCTATACGGCCATCGCGTATTTCGTGAGCTATATCCTCGGCCTCGGGCTCGACATCATGGGCTTCATCATCCTGGTGATCTCGGCCGGGGCGATCCTCAGCCAATGGTTCTGGTTCCGTGCCGCCCGGCGCTTCGGCAAGGTGCCGATCTACTGGACCGCGCTTCTGAGCTATTGCGCGGTCTTCGCCTGCTGGGCGCTGGTGGACGGGCAGGACACGGCCGCGATCTATGCCATCGCGCTGGCCTCGGGGGTGTTCAACTCCGCCTTCGTGCTGATGGCGCTGTCGATGCTGACCGACACCATCGATTATGACCGCACGCGCACGGGCCTGCGCCGGGAGGGCGTGTTCTCCGGCCTGTGGATGGCGAATGAGAAGGTGGCCTTCGCCTTCGGCGCGCTGGTTGCCGCCCTTGTGCTCGAGGCCTTCGGTTTCCGCGAAGCGCAGGGCGGGGCGGCGGTGGAACAGACGGCGCTGGCGCTGACGGGGGTGCAGATCGCCTATATTGCGACCCCGCTCGTCTTTCACCTGGCGAGCCTCGCGATCCTGCGGCTCTATCGGCTGGATGAGGCGCGTATCCGCGAGCAGGCCGAGGTCAAGGCGGCACCGGTTCAGCCGGCCGATCCGGCGCGGCTCAAGCCGGATGGGCTGGTGTGAGGCCGGCTGCCCGCGCGCGCTGAAAACATCGGTCGAGCGCCGTCAGGACATGGGCAAAGGCCGCCTCGGCATCGCCTAGCCGTTCGGCCACGAAGACCGGCCCGGCGGGATCGGGGGTGAACAGGCTCTGCCCGGCGCGCTCGCCCTGCGTCACGATGTCCAGTCGGCCCTGCCGCCCCTCATAAAGATCCGGGTCGACCAGCCCAAGGGCCGTGTGAACGTCATGCAGGATGCCCGGCAGGCCGAAGCGCGGGCCGTTGATGGCCTCGGCCCCCTGCATCATCCGGGCTGCCAGCGGGCCCAGATCGGGGTCGAGTGCCGCGACCGCCGCCAGCCGTTCCGGCGTGGCCGGAAGCTGATGGGTCAGGTTGAGGGGGTAGAGCCGGATCGCCGCACCGCTGCCACAGACCCGGGCGGCCGCGACAGGGTCCATGAAGAAATTGAACTCGGCATGCGGGGTGATGTTGCCGCCGCGCTCCCCGCCATCGGCGAGCCTGAGCGGGGCGGTGCAGCCACCCATGATGTGGAGGGTGCCGAGATCGGCCGGGGCCACCTGCGCCAGCAGGCGGGCGATATTGGTCAGCGGCCCGGTGGCAAGCAGGGTGGGTGCCGGCTCGCGGGCCGAGATCATGCGGGCGAGGAAACCGGTGGCACCCGGGCGGGCCTCGGTCCCGGGCGGGCGCGGCAGCACCACGCCGTTGATCCCGTCGGCCCCATAGGCGTTGTCACCCGGGGGAAGGGGGCCGCTTTCGGGCTCCCCGGCGCCGGTGATGACGGGCACCTCGGAAAATCCCAGGAAATGCAGGAGGCACAGGGCGTTCTCGGTCATCCGGTCGAGCCCGGCATTGCCGAAGACCACTGTCGTTGCGATCAGCTCCAGCGCGTCGAAACCGGCGATGGCGGCCAGTGTCCACGCCTCATCCGGGCCGAAATCGCCGTCGAGGATAAGCGCCTCTGCCATGCCCGGTCCCTTTCCCGCCTGTCAGGCGGCAAGTCTAGAATGGGCACACGAGGAAGGAAACAGGGCGGTCGGTCAAGGCCGCCGGGCAACCTCGAACGACGATATGGCCGGGTGAAACGGCCTGACCTGCGAACGCTGCCGGATGGCTCGTGAAACGGAAGGTCAGCGGGCGTTCAATCTGAACGCAATCCGTCCTAATCCTTCAGGAAGGCGTTGAAGAAACGTCCGAAGAAACCGGTCAGTTTCAGCGGTGCCTGGGTGACGGCGAGGCAGATGCATTCTTCATCCGGCAGCGCGGTCGGGGCGTGATCCACACCTTCATCCGCGATGGCGACATCGCCGGCATGGTAGGTCACCCCGCCATCCACGAAACCACCCTTCAGGATGACGGTCAGCTCCTGCCCGCCATGGGTGTGGCGCGGCATCGCAGCACCGGGATCCACCCGCAGCAGCTTGACCCGGTCGGTGCCATCGACATCGATCACGGCTTCGCGGAGACCCTTGATGACCCGCTTCCAGGGCAGGGCCTCGTAATCGGTGCCGATATAGCGCTGCAGCGGCGCGGGTACGGCACAATCGGCGACGACGTGCACATCCCTGCTCCCTTCAGCCGTTCCCCCGGCCTCTTCTGGTGCGTCGAGCCGCGCCATCAGCTTGTCGAAGCAATCGTCATTCACGGCCGAGGTCGCGCAGGAATCGAGCATCGCACCGCCGATTTCCTCATACAGGCGCAACTCCCGCCGCGATCCCGGGGCCAGTGCCAGATGCACCTCGATCGCCAGCGTCGAGGCCTCGCAAAGGCCGCCGACGGCATAGTCGAGCATCCATTCTTCGGGGGCGCGATGTACCGCAGTCACTCCCAATCTCCCAATTCCTTCTTGAGCCGCCCAAGCGCGAGACGGATACGCGATTTCACCGTGCCCAGCGGGATGTCGCGTTCCTCCGCGATGGCGCTGTGCGGCTTGCCATCGAAATACGCGAGGTAGAGTAAGTCGGATTGCTCCGCCGGCAATGATTTGATGGCTTTTTTGAGGCGGTCGGCATCGTGCTTTTCCGCGATGAGGGCATCGGCCGGTGTCGGGCCTTCGGGCACGAGGGTGGGATCGTCGAGATCCATCTCGGGCCGCCGGTTGCGCCGGAAGGTGTCGATGCGCTTGTTCCGGGCAATCGTGAAGATCCATGTCGAG
>CAZPBH010000213.1:3410-4380 GCA_964584645.1 uncultured Rhodospirillales bacterium
CGAGGCGTTGGCCTGCCGCCGGTCGAAGCTGGACGCGCGCCGCCATACCGTCAGCATGACCTCCTGCACCAGCTCTTCCGCCGCGCTGCCATCGCTGCCGGTGCGCAACAGATAGGCCTTCAGCTTCGGCGCGATGAGGTCGAAGAGGGCACGAAAGGCGCCCCGGTCGCTTTTCTGCGCGATGGCTTCCAGCAGGTCCTCGGGCGTCGCGTTGGCCCATGCGTCTGCCGCCTCCTGCGATGAGGCGTTGCCTGGCTGGGTCGCATCGGTCGTGACATCCGACATGCGGTGATAGAATGAGGGTCCCCGGCGCGTTTCAAGCGGGCGGGCGGCATGGCCGCCTTGCGCGACTTGTCGCAGCGGCACGCGCCCCGCGCACTCGGAAGAGCCAAAGCCGCGCGCCATCGACATTGAACCGGACATGGAGGCTTCTACGGCCCGATGAGGGTTGCGGATCAGGGGCTCGCCCCGAAAGCGCCCTGCGTCGGACCGGGGCGCACTTGCGGGCAAGTCGTTTGCCTGAGCCTTTCGGTTCCACAATTTTTCACGCCATGGGGTCTTGCCGGTGATGCCCCAAATCGGCCACAACGTGTTGACAGGACAAAGCTCTCGGGCGCCCTCGCGCGACCTGATGGACAAGTTGGGGAAGGGGCACGCGCCACCATGAAGCTGCTTGGCAAGACGATCACGAACCGGTTTCCCGGCCTCAGCCGGTCGGCCCGCGCGCTGGTGGCAGGGTTCTGCCTTGGGCTGGCCGGGCCTGCCTTGCTGGTGCCGTCGGGCGCTGCGGCGCAGACGACCGAGCCCCGGCTGATTTCCGCTCACCGGTCCTGGAACGCCTATGTGTTCGAGGAGAACGGCAATCTCGTCTGCTACATGGCCAGCCAGCCGAGCAACAGCGAAGGCAACTACACCCAGCGCGGCGAGATCTTTGCACTCGTGACCCATCGGCCGGCCGAGCAGGCCTTCG
>CAZPBH010000214.1:0-4379 GCA_964584645.1 uncultured Rhodospirillales bacterium
GGACCCAGAGCCTGACCGTGGCGGTCCGCGCGCTCGCCACGCGTGAGCTGACAAAGGCCAATACCGCCCGGCTGATCGTCAAGGAGACCCTTGTCGGCATGCTCAACGGGGTTGCCTTTGCCGCACTGGCAGGCGTGGTCACGCTGCTCTGGTTCGGCGATCCGCGGCTCGGTGCGGTGATCGCCTTTGCGATGGTTGCCAACCTGCTGGTGGCCGGTGTGGCGGGGGCGGCCATTCCGATCCTCCTGCAGCGGGTGGGGGTCGATCCGGCGGTCGCCTCGGCGGTGTTCCTGACCACCGTGACCGATATCGTGGGGTTTGTGGCGTTTCTCGGCCTGGCCGCGCTCGTGCTGCTCTGAGGTCGCGCCAGGTCCTGCATCACCGACTGCTCAATTTGCAACTGACCGCTTGGGTTGTGGAGCCTTGCGGCAACGAGAAGCGGTGCTGCAGCTCGCCCCTTAAGCTGTCCGCCTGATGGATATCGACGATCCAGCTGTGCGCGCAGATGAGCGCGCCCCGAGGCCACCTCGCCCGCGGACGCAGCGCGGCCTGCGCCGTCTTGTGCCGAGATGGCTGCGCCGGCATCGCCCGCGGAAGCAGGGCGAGGATCAGGACGATGGTGCCTATGAGGGCTTTGAGCGCGCGGTCCTGCTCGTCATTTTCGCGATGGGCGGGGCGGCCCTCGTGCTCGGCGTTGAGCTGCTCGGGCGGGTTGCCGCGATGACCGGGGGCGGTTGAGCCGAGGCTGGCCCTCACCGGCCTTCAGGCGATCAGCTCGAAATAGCGATCCAGCGCCACCGGCTTCATGTCGAAGCCGCTCAGATCGACCGAGAGCTTCTGTGCAAAGCGCAGCAGGGCGCTGTCGCCTGCGAACTCGACCTTCTTCTTGTAGACGGGCTGAAAGAAGAACCAGTCGCGATCAATCACCAGCACGCCGTGCAGGCGCGCATGCTCTTCTTCCGCCACCGCATCCTTGAGCACCTTGGCGAGCGCGTCCGGGCGGTCGCGATCGCTGGTGCGGGCGACCAGATAGGTGCGTGGTTCGGCCTCGGTACGGATCTCGCGCAGGCTGAACAGGGTCTTGCCATTCGGCTTCTCGATCGGGACATAGCCGGCATAGTGCTTGCCCCGCTTCGCCATGCGGCGCAGTGCGGCGATGTCGGCCAGGATCGGCTGCAGGGCCTCGCGCGTCAGGTCGGGCACGACGTGCACGGCCGCGAATACGGTCTCGATCGGAAACATGCCAAGCTCGTCGTCCTGGTGCAGGACGGCGTTGATGACGGGATCATAGATCAGGGCCGGAAAGGGCTCGGTCACCGGCAGCTTGGGATGGGCGGAAACCACCCGCCCCGGCCCGACACCGTAGCGTCCCGGTGTCAGCACGCGGCCGAGAAAGTCGACAAGCCGTGATGGCAGCGCGTTGTCGCCCGCTTGCGACAACAACTGCGCCTCACCCTGATAGCGGTGCTTCAGGGCGGCGACGTAATCGAGCACCGGTGCTATCGAGCCCTTGGCCATCGGGTCACCTGCATGCGTTGCCGCTGATATGTGGAGCAGCGGCGCATCTTTGCCATAGCCGGGTTGCAATCATCGCGTGACAGCCATGGTGGTGGCGGTGTCGGCTGGCGCCAGCTTGGGCCTCATGGCGGTTCATCTGATCAAGCTCGCCGTCGGTCTCGACCGGCCCGAGCAGCTGGCCGAACGGCAGCGGCAGATGGCCGCGAGGCTCGGCCGGCCTGCTGGGGGGCGTGTCTATGCCTGGACGCGCCGCGCGCCGCGGCGGGTGGAGGAGCTTGTCGGGCAGGGGTCGCTCTACTGGGTGGTGAAGGGCGCGATCCGGCTGCGCCAGCCGGTGATCGAGGTGGAAAGCGGCACGGGCGAGGATGGCCAGCCCTGGTGCCTGATCCACCTCGAGCCCGATCCTGTCCTGACCGAGGCCTGGCCGCGCAAGGCGTTTCAGGGCTGGCGCTATCTCGATCCCGCCAAGGCGCCGCCCGACCTCACCACGGCCGAGGGGGCTGGCGAGATCCCGCCAGCCATGGCCGATGATTTGCGTCGACTGGGGCTGATCTAGATCTGCTGGGGGTCAGCCCGCCCGAACTTCGGCGAGGAAGCTGTCGACGGCCTGCGTGAGCCCGGCGGCCTGCCCCGCGAGGCTTTCGGCGGCCTGGTTCACCTCGATGGCGGCCCGGCCTGCCTCATCGGCCGAACCGCGCAGGCCGGAGGTGTTGCGGCTGACCTCCGCCGTACCGTCGGCGGCCTCCTGAACATTGCGGCTGATCTCGAGGGTGGCTGCGTTCTGCTCTTCCACCGCTGAAGCGACGTTCTGGGCGATCTCGCGCATCTTCTCGATCTGCTCGCCAATGGAACCGATGGCGTCCACCGTGGCGCCGGTTTCCCGCTGCACGGTCTCGATCTGGGTGGAAATCTCGCCCGTGGCGCGGGCCGTCTGCTGGGCGAGGCTCTTGACCTCGCCGGCCACGACGGCGAAGCCCTTGCCGGCCTCTCCGGCGCGCGCAGCCTCGATGGTGGCGTTGAGCGCCAGGAGGTTGGTCTGCTCGGCAATGTCGTTGATCAGTTTCACGACATCGCCGATGCGGGCGGCGGCGTCGGCAAGAGCCTGGACCTTGACGTTGCTCGCCTCCGCCGTCGTCCCGGCCTCGATGGCGACACCGTTCTGGGCATGAACCTGCTGGGTGATCTCCCGGATCGAGGCGCTCAGCTCATCGCTTGCCGCCGCCACGGTCTGCACATTGGCCGAGGCCTCTTCGGCGGCGCTGGCCACAGTGCTGACCTGACCTGCGGTCTGTTCGGAAACGGCGGCCATGGCGGCCGAGGAACTCCGCATTTGCGAGGCGGCGGAGGAGACAGTGTCGATGATGCTGCCGATCCTGGATTCGAAACTCTCGGCCATCGCCGCCATGTCGGCCTTGCGCTGGGCTGCCCGGCGAGCCTCGGCTTCCGCTTCTTCGGCCTTCATGCGCCGCATCTCGATGGCGTTGTCCCTGAACACCTGAACGGCCTTGGCCATCGCGCCCAGCTCGTCATGGCGGGTCGTCGAGGGCACCTCGACATCGAGGTCGTCAGCGGCCATGCGGCTCATCACCCGGGTCATGCCCCCAAGCGGCCGCGCGATCGACCGGGCCGTCAGATAGCCGATAACGCCGATGCCGATCCCCACGCCCCCGGCCGCCAGCAGCAGGGTCCATCCCATGGCACGGACGGGCTGCTCCACTTCGGCCATGTCGATCTCCGACAGCACGGCCCATTTGGTGCCAAAGACGGTGAGCGGCGCGAAAGCCGAGAGCACCTCCACATCACGGTAATCGGGCGCGATCATCATGTCGGTCTCGCCCGCAAGCGCGGCCCGCGCGGCCTGCGTCTCCACCTCGCGGCTGAGGATCGTGGAGGCCTCGGTGAAGCGCGACTGGCTGCGCATCCGATGGTCGGATCCGACGATGTAGGCCTCGCCGGTCTCGCCCAGCCCGTCAGATTTCTGCATCACGGCGTTGATCCGGCCAATCGGCATCTGAAAGACGAGCGTGCCGAGGTCACGCCCGGCGGGATCGACGATCGCTGTTGCGATGAAGCTGGCGGGCGCATCCTGGCTCGGCGCATAGGGCGCAAAATCGACAAAGCCGATCTCGGCGCCGGCGCGCACCTCGCGCCAGACGTCGGCCAGGCCGGTGTCGCGCCAGGGCCCCGAGGCGAGGGAGGTGGCGAAATCCCTTTCCTTGAACACCGAATAGGCAACGCGCCCCTGCGGATCGATCAGGAAGACGTCGTAATAGCCCCGTTGCTCCTGCAGCGCCCGAAACCAGGGATGGATGGTGCTGTGCACCGCGCTGAAGGCGCTGCCATCCTCGGCCTGTATGAGCTTCTCGCGCTGGCCGACCGGATAGGGGCTGTCATCGACATAGGCGGCGAACACGGCACCCTCTGCGCCCGGTCCCATGGCCTCATAGGCTTCCTCCACCTGCGTTATCGCCTGGCGCGTGAAGGGATTGGCCGCGGTCAGACGCAGGTCCTCCTCGATTTCCTGCATGTAGGCGGCGAGCTCGGATTGGCGGGCGGTGCGCACGGCGGCCAGGGTATCGAAGGCTTCGTCAAGAAGGGCATCGCGGCTGCCGACAAAGGCGATGCCGCCCGTGAGACCGGCCGCGAGAATCGCAAGGCCGACGAACATCAGCGGAAGCCGCTGGGCGATGCTCAGATGCAGGTTCATCTTTCGTCCTCCCTCCTGACCTTCAATCGAAGAGGCGCAGGCGCGAGATCCGAAACCTCTGTAACGCGCCGGTCACCTCCACAGCCGCATACCCGATTGACCGCTATGCGGATAATCTAGTTGAGCGCTTGAAGGGTTAACGTCGCCTTAACGC
>CAZPBH010000215.1:0-4372 GCA_964584645.1 uncultured Rhodospirillales bacterium
GCCTCGGGAAGGCGGGTCTCCGGCACCCCGCGCGCCGACGTATCGCGAACCGGGTCGGACTCGGGCGTGTCGGTCCCGGGCGTGTCCTGGTCGGGCGGCGGCATGTCCGGCAGGTTCGCCGGGATCTCTGCCTCTGTGTCACGGCCCGGGGGCTGGTTCCAGCGCGGGTTGGCACGGTAATCGGGGCCCAGCGCCATACCGGGCATGGTCAGCGCAGGCGGCAGCCGCATGGCCATGTCGACCGGCGGCAGGGCGGAGGCTGGCGCGATCAACGGTGCCGCTGCCAGCGCTTCAAGGCTCCCGGGGAAGCTCAACCTGATGGTGGGCGGATAGCCGGGCAGGTTGGTTTCGGGGCCCATCATCGCCGCCCGGACGGTTGTGCGGGTACGAATGCCGTCGGTCGTCTCGCAACGGATATGGAGCGGCTGGAAGGAACGCAGCACGTCGATTTCGGATGGCAAGACCTCGCTCTCATAGATGCCAAGGTCATTCTCCGCCACACAGATCGCCTCGACCGGCGCCGGGGTCACGAGCTCGATGCTCTGGCGGGAAGCGGCGATCCCCTGCCGGGGGGAGGGCAACGCGATATCCAGACCGTCAAAGGTGCCCGGTGCACAGCCGGCCAACGCCATACTCAACCCCAGCCCCAACCCAAGCCAGAGGGGGGCGGCGCCCGTGAGGGCGCGGCTCTGCCGCAGGAACGAATCGGTACCGATAGCCATGAGCGCCATCTGACCCCGCGATCCCCCCTCGATCAAGGGTCAACTCACCCGATCCCCGCCTCGGGACTGGCGGCCCTCTTCCCGTTCGAGATCGTGAAACCGTCGATTGAGATCGAAGGTCTCGCCCGTCACATGGCGCTCCAGCCGGCTGAGCCGGGCCTCCAGCGTACGGAAACGGTGGCGCAGCGCATGGAAGGTCTCACCCGGCGCGTGGCTGACCGATCGCCAGAAGCCCTCATCCTGCGGGTTCTCATAGAGCGGGGCGGGCTTCTCCTTCAGCAGGGCCAGCCCGAGCACGAAATAGCCGATGAAGAAGGCCGGGAAGAAGAAGATCAGCCCGAGGACGAACAACAGACGCACCAGCCCGCGCCCGACCCCGAAATAATCCGCGATCCCGGCACAGACACCAAGGAACATCGCATGTTCGGTGTCGAGATAGAGCTTGTGCGGGTTGCGCGGGGCCAGCCACTCCTTGCCTTCCGCCTGGCGCCCGGCACTGCCCGAGAGCCGGTCGAAGCCCTCATGCAGGCGGGAGCGCATGCGCCGCCCGAGGCGGCTGCGACGATCCCGGCTCATGATACCTCCTCTCGGGCCGCCTGTTGCCGGCGCCAGCTGGGCTGGTCGGTATCAAGGATCCTCTCCAGCGATTCGATGCGGCTTTCCATTCGTTGCGCGGCCTCCCACACCTCGCCCAGCATGGCCTCGTCCTCGCGGCTGACGGATTTCATCTGCTTCCACCGGGTGATGTAATGGAACACAATCCAGATGGGGCAGACGACCGTCAGGAACAGGATCCCCAGGACGAACAGGAAGGTGTTCATGCCCGGCCGCCCGCCCCTTCGTCAGCGCCCGAGCGTCGTGCGGCGAGCCGCGCCTTCATCGCGTTCAGCTCCTGCTCGACGCGGGCCTCGCCCTCCAGCGCGCCAAGCTCGTCGACGAGCGCGGTTTCAGGATCGCGCGCGCGGTTCCGGCCGAGATCATAGGCTTCCGCCTTGCCCTCCATGCGATCAAGCGACTGTTCCATCTGCTCGAACCGCGCGAAGGCATCGGTGATGCGGCTGTCATGCAGCTGGCCGCGCATGCGGACCCGGTTGCCGGCCGACCGAGCCCGGGCGGTCAGCGCCTGACGCCGGGCCTTGGCTTCGTCAAGCTTCTTCTCCAGCCGGGCGACATCGGCGCCCTGGGCTTCCATGGCGCGCGCGATCTCGGCCTGCTGGCGTTGCAGCGCGGCGATCTCCTCTTCCAGCCGTGCCTTCATCACGAGTGCGGCCTTGGCGAGATCCTCACGGTCCTTCTGCAGCGCGAATTCGGCCTTGCGGGTCCAGTCATCGCGCTCGGCCTCGAGGACGGCCAGACGGCGCGCGGCCTCCTTCTGCTCGGCGATGGTCTTGACGGCACTGGAGCGCACCTCGACGAGGGTGTCTTCCATCTCCTGGATGATCAGCCGGATGATCTTTTCCGGGTCTTCGGCGCGGTCGAGCATGGCGTTGATGTTCGCGTTCACGATGTCCGCCATTCGGGTGAAGATGCCCATTTTCGGGTCACTCCCTTGATGTTTTCAGGTGGGTCGGGTGCGGGACTGGCGCGTCAGCCGACCAGCAGGCCCAGCACGATGCCGGCGAGGAAGAACCCCCAGCTTTCGGGCGGGCGCGAGCCCAGATACTCGACCACCTTGTGCAGCTTGTCGGTGATCGAGCTGGCGGTATCCCCGCCGGTCGGCGAGCCGGATTGCTCTTTGGTCGTTCCCGTTGCGGGGCCGCTCTTCGGCGCGTCAGCGGGCGCGGCTGCCTGATCGGTGCCATCGTTTTCCGGCTTGTTCGGGGGATTCTCGTCGGTCATGGGTCCAGTCTCCAGTTGAGTTGCCCCGCCTTTGATGCAAAGGGCATGCCAAAATAGGCATTTTGGCAAAGCATTGTTTTAGTTGAACTATTTCAGTGGCCAAATTCATATAAAAAAATATTTTTGTTGTTTTTTGTGGTTTTTTCTCATTAGATGACAGCATGGATCACGATCTGATCGGAACCGCGCCCGCCTTTCAGGAGGTGGTCGAACGCGCCACCGCGCTGGCGGCGGTCGACCGGCCGGTGCTCGTGATCGGCGAGCGGGGCACGGGCAAGGAACTGATCGCCCGGCGCCTGCACTATCTCTCACCGCGCTGGGCCGGCCCGCTTGTCACGGTCAATTGTGCGGCCCTGGCCGAGGGGCTTCTCGACAGCGAGCTTTTCGGCCATGAGGCCGGCGCCTTCACGGGGGCCGTGCGCCGACGTTCCGGAAGGTTCGAGGCGGCCGAAGGTGGCACGCTTTTCCTCGACGAGATCGCCGCGGCCAGCTCGGCCGTGCAGGAGAAACTCCTGCGGGCCATCGAATATGGCACCTATGACCGGCTGGGCGGGGAGACCGAGCTCAGCGCGGATGTCCGCATCGTCGCGGCGACCAACGAGGATCTGCCGGTCCTTGCCCGCACCGGCCGGTTTCGCGCCGATCTGCTGGACCGGCTTGCCTTCGATGTGCTGACCCTGCCGCCCTTGCGCGAACGCCGTGAGGATATCCTGCAGCTCGCCGAACATTTCGCCGTGCAGATGACGCGCGCCCTCGGCCGCCCGTTCTTTCCCGGTTTCTCCGAGGAGGCGGAAGCCCGGCTGCTGGCCCATGACTGGCCGGGCAATGTCCGCGAATTGCGCAATGCGGTCGAGCGGGCCGTGGCTCACAGCCCGGATGGTGAGCGGCGCATCGCCAGCATCCGGCTTGACCCCTTCGCCAGCCCGTGGCGCCCGCGCGCCCCAGCCGCCCCGCTGCGCGCGGATGAGGAGGAGGAGGAGAAAGGGCCCGTCTCGCCACTCTCCCGACCCTCACAGCCTTTCGACCTGCAGGCCCGGCTGCTGGAGCTTGAACGGGACAGCGTGCTGGCTGCGCTCGAAGCCTGCCAGTATCACCAGAAACGTGCTGCCGCATGGCTGGGCCTGGAATATCACCAGCTGCGCCATCTGCTGAAGAAGCACGATCTGCTGGAACGCCGTACCCCGGAGCCAGCCGATGTCTAGGCGCCCCTCATCGGCCCGCAAGACCCGGCACCGCAAGGAACAGCCGGCCCGGCGCGGCACGATTCTGGGCTTCGCTGCCAAATGGACGGCCGTGCTCGGCATCTGGGCACTGATCGTGGTGGGCGGTTATCTCGGCTGGGTTGCACTCGACCTGCCGCAGGCCGTTCGCGAAGGCGGGCTTGAACGTCGCCCATCGGTCACCCTGCTCGCCCTCGACGGGACGCGGCTGGCACATCGCGGCGATCTCGTGGGCGATGAGCTCAGTGTGGCCGACCTGCCGCGCCCGCTGATCGAGGCGGTGCTCGCCATCGAGGATCGGCGCTTCTATCACCATCCGGGGCTGGATCCGATCGGTCTGGGCCGGGCGGCCGTCGCCAATATCCGCGCCGGCCGGATCGTGCAGGGTGGTTCGACCATCACCCAGCAGCTTGCCAAGAACCTGTTCCTGACGCCCGACCGGACCTTCCATCGCAAGGCGCAGGAGGCCCTGCTGGCACTCTGGCTGGAGAGCCGGTACACCAAGGATCAGATCCTCGCCGCCTATCTGAACCGCGCCTATTTCGGCGGCGGTGCCTATGGGGTGGATGCGGCAGCGTGGCTGTATTTCGA
>CAZPBH010000216.1:0-4356 GCA_964584645.1 uncultured Rhodospirillales bacterium
GCTGTCGCAATGGGGCGAGCGGCTGCTGGCCCATTATGAAGCTCATCCCGATGCCATCCTGCCCGAGACACGGCGCAATGAGGTGATCAGCTTCCTGCGCTCGGGCCTGCGGGATCTCTCGGTCAGCCGCACGACCTTTCGCTGGGGTGTGGCGGTGCCGGGCGATGACGCGCACATCATGTATGTGTGGCTCGACGCGCTCACGAACTACATCTCCGCCCTCGGCTGGCCCGAGGACGCCGACGAGCTGTTCGTCCGCTACTGGCCGGCCGATCTGCACATGGTGGGCAAGGACATCCTGCGCTTTCACACGGTCTACTGGCCGGCCTTCCTGATGGCTGCCGGTCTTGAGCCGCCCCGCCGTGTCTTCGCCCATGGCTGGTGGACGGTCGAGGGCGCCAAGATGAGCAAGAGCGAGGGGAACGTCATCGCCCCGGCGGAGATGATCGAACGCTATGGCCTCGACCCGACGCGCTTCGTGCTGCTGCGCGAGATGCCCTTCGGCCAGGATGGCGATTTCGCGCATGAGGCGGTCGTGACGCGGATCAACACCGAACTGGCGAATGATCTCGGCAACCTCGCCCAGCGTGTCCTGTCGATGATCCACAAGAACTGCGCCGCCACCCTTCCCGAAGCGGGCCCGATGACACCTGCGGACGAAGCTTTGGAACGCAGCGCCGCCGCCCTGCTCGACACCCTGCGCCGTCATCTCGACGTGCAGGCCTTTCACAAGGGGCTGGAAGCCGCCTGGGCTGTCATCGGGGCGGGCAACCGCTATGTCGACGAACAGGCGCCCTGGGCGCTGCGCAAGACCGATCCGGAGCGCATGGCCCATGTGCTCTACCGGCTGGCCGAAGTGCTGCGGCGGCTTGCTCTCGCCCTGCAGCCCTTCATGCCCGACACCATGGGCCGGCTGCTGGACCAGCTTGGTGTGCCTGCGGATCAACGCGACTTCTCAAGCTGGGAGAGGACTCTGGCTGGGGGCGTGCCGCTACCGAAGCCCGAGGGCCTGTTTCCCCGGATCGAACGCGAGGAGGCTTAGGAACCATGCTCGTCGACAGCCATTGCCATCTCGACTTCCCGGAATTTCAGGAGGATTTCGAGGGCGTGCTCGCCCGTGCCCGCGAAGCCGGGGTCGGGCGTTTCCTCTCGATCTGCACGCATGTGGAGCGCTTCGCCCCGATCCTTGCCCTTGCCGAGCGCGAGCCGGATATCTGGTGCACCGTGGGCACCCATCCGCATTCCGCTGATGAACCGGCCGAACGGTCGGTCACGATTGACGAGCTGGTCGCGCGCACGCGCCATGAGCGGGTGGTCGGGATCGGCGAGACCGGGCTCGACTATTTCTACGACAACAGCCCGCGCGACATTCAGCAGGAGAGCTTTCGCCGCCATCTGCGCGCAGCCGTCGAAGCCGGGGTTCCGGTCATCGTGCACACCCGCGATGCCGATGAGGACACCTTGCGCATCCTGAAGGAAGAGAGCCAGGGGGGGCGCCTGAAGGGTCTCCTGCATTGCTTTTCCTCCAGCCAGTGGCTGGCCGAGGCCGCGGTGGGCGAGCTTGGGTTTCTGATCAGCTTCTCCGGCATCCTGACCTTCAAGAAGGCCGATGAGCTCCGGGCAACGGCCCGCGCCCTGCCGGCCGAGGCGCTGCTGGTGGAGACCGACGCCCCCTTCCTGGCCCCGATGCCGCATCGGGGCAAGCGCAACGAGCCGGCCTTTGTCGCGCATACCGCCGCCCGGCTGGCCGAGGAGCGCGGGGAGAGCCTGGAGGATCTGGCGCGCCGGACGACCGCCAATTTCCACCGGCTGTTCGATCGCATCCCGGCAGACGGACGGTTGGCGGCCTAGCGGTCCATGCGGATCAAGGTCACCGTTCTTGGCAGCGGCGGCTCCAAGGGTGTGCCGCTGATCGGCGGTGACTGGGGGGGCTGCGATCCGCACGAGCCCCGTAACGGCCGCACCCGCCCGGGGGTGCTGGTGGAGGTCGAGGGGAGGGTGCTGCTGTTCGACACCTCGGCCGACTTGCGGGCCCAGCTGCTGGCCAACGGGGTACAGCGCGTCGACGCCGTGATCTACACCCATGTTCATGCCGACCATGTGATGGGGATCGACGAGGTCCGGCAGCTTGCCGCCCTGAAGGGTGGGCCGGTCGATATCTTCGCCGTGGCTGAGGACATGGCCTGGCTCGAGGACAAGTTCGACTATGTGTTCCGAGGCTCCCAAAGCGGCCTCTATCCGGCCATCGGTCGTGCTCAGGTGATGGAGAGGGAGGAGGTGGACGTGCTGGGCATTCCCGTGCGCCGCTGGGCGCAGGACCATCATGTCTGCCAGAGCCAGGGGTTCCGTATCGGTCCGTTCGGCTATACCACCGACCTGATCGATCTGGGCAAGGGGGCGGATCATCTGGCAGGCGTCGACACCTGGTGTGTCTCCTGCGTGCAGGAGGGGCCGCACCCGACCCATGCGCCGCTCAGCGATGTGCTGGGCTGGATCGAGCTCGTGCGGCCACGGCGCGCCTATCTGACCAGCATGTCGGACAGGCTCGATTACGCGCAGCTCAAGGCCCGTCTTCCGGCCCATGTGACCCCGAGCCATGATGGCCTTGTGATCGAGGTCGAGGGATGAGCGATCCCACCGACCGACTGTTCGGTTGGCGGCCCTGGGCGCTGGCCCTTGCGGTGGTTGTCGGGCTGACGCTGGTGCGGCTGATCAGCCTCGCGATCACGGATCTCTCGCTGCACTTCGATGAGGCGCAATACTGGTTCTGGGCTCAGGAACCGGCCTTTGGCTATTACTCCAAGCCACCCCTGATCGGTTGGCTGATTGCCGGCACCACGGCACTTTGTGGCGATGGCGCGTTCTGCATTCGCTGGCCGGCCCCGGTGATCCATGGGCTGACAGCCCTTGCTCTCGGCTGGGCGGCGGGCCTGCTTCTGCCGCACTCGGACCCGCGAACCGCACCGCTTGTGGCCATCATCTATGTCACCCTGCCGGCGGTCGGCTTTTCGGCCTTTCTGCTGACGACCGATGTGCCGCTTCTGCTGTGCTGGGCTCTCGGCATGGCCGCCCTTGGCCAGCTTCTGCGCGAAGAGCAGGTTCGGCCGCTTGTGTGGATCGTCGTTCTTGCCGCCGCGATCGGCTTCGGCCTGCTTGCGAAATATGCCCTCATCTATTTTCTGCTGGGTCTCGGGCTCTGGCTGGTCTGGCTCGACCCCACGACCCGTGCGCGCCTTTGGCGACCGGTGGGGCTGGCGATCCTCTTTGGGCTGATCCTGTTCAGCCCCAATCTGATTTGGAACGCGGCTGAGGGCTGGCCGACCATCGGGCACACGGCCGATAACGCGAACTGGCAGGGTAATCTGCTGAATTTCAATGAATTGGCCGAGTTTGTTGGCACACAATTCGGGGTTTTCGGGCCGGTTCTGCTGCCGCTTTTTGCGGTGGCGGCCTTTCACCTCCTGCGTGAACGACCCGACCGTTCGGAAAAGCTTCTGCTGGCCCTGTGCCTGCCGATTCTCGTGATCGTGACCTGCCAGGCCTTCATCAGCCGGGCGCATGCAAATTGGGCAGCACCGGCCTGGCTTTCGGCTCTCGTTCTGACCGTGCATGTCTTCGCGAACCGGCAGCTCTGGCGGCGCTGGGCGCTGGGCGGAAGTGCCCTGGCGCACGGGTTGGCCGGGCTCGTTTTTGCGTTTTTTGTCAGTGGCCTGTGGCGGCCTCCTGGGATCGAGGATCTGCCGGCCTTCGACCGTCATCTGGGCTGGGATCAGGTCGCCCGCGATGTGACGAGGCTGGGGGGTCCTGAGACGGGTGTGATCGCGGGCGAGCGCAAGGTCATCGCCCAGCTGGTCTATCATCTCCACAGGGCCGGCTATCCGGGGCCGGTCGGGCATCCACCGGTCGAGGGACCGCCGAAGAGCCATTACGAGATGGTGCTGCAGGCAAGGCTGGAGGACGCACCGCGATGGATCCACATTCGCTCTCAGGAGGATGCGGCAACGACGTTGGTTCTCGAGGAGACGGTCGGTGAAATCCGTTCATCCGGGTCTCTCGGCTCCGGCATGGCGGGCGGAAGGGTTGTCGGCTACGCCGTGCACGTGGCGGATGACGAGGAAGGATGATGCGTTTCAAGGCTTTTGAAGCGGGCTCGCAAAGATCCTCGGCGACCCCGGACCATATTTTCCATAATATATATTATACGGCTTCCGGATGTATCGGCTCAGGGCGATGGGGCCTCATGTCATGACCGGTCGCGACCTCCCCGCCATGCGCAACCTGCTCCACGTCATGGCCCGGCTCCGCGATCCCGAGACCGGTTGCCCCTGGGACCTGAAGCAGGACTTCGCAACGATC
>CAZPBH010000217.1:0-4345 GCA_964584645.1 uncultured Rhodospirillales bacterium
CGTTCAGGTAGTATTCGCGCTGGGTCTTCTCCATCTGGCGCTTGACCCGGCTGCGGATCTTCTTTTCGACCTGCAGCACGCCGATCTCGCCTTCCATCAACCCGAAGATCTTCTCGAGCCTGTCCTTGGTCGAGAGGATTTCAAGCAGATCCTGCTTCTCGGCGATCTTCAGCGCCAGATGCGAGGCCACCGTGTCGGCAAGCTTGGCCGGCTCCTCGATCTGGTTGATCGAGACCAGCACCTCGGGCGGGATCTTCTTGTTCAGCTTGATGTACTGTTCGAACTGGCCGACCACGGCACGCGCCAGGGCCTCGAGCTCGCGCGCGTCCTCCTCCTCTTCCGGCACGGCCACCACGCTGGCCTGAAAATGGCCATCACGCTCGTCGAGCGCCTGCAGCCGGGCACGCTGAGCGCCTTCGACCAACACCTTGACCGTACCGTCGGGCAGCTTCAGCAGCTGCAGCACCGTACCGATGGTGCCGACCTCATAGAGGTCCTCGGCGCCCGGATCATCGACCGCCGCATCCTTCTGGGTGACGAGAAGGATCTGCTTGTCGTGCCGCATGACATCGTCGAGCGCGCGCACCGACTTCTCGCGCCCCACGAACAGGGGCACGATCATGTGCGGGAAGACCACGATGTCGCGCAGAGGCAGGACTGGCAGGGCGGTGGAATTTTCCGGGCCGCTCATCATTCGGTTCCTTTCAGATTGACCGCAGGGGAAGCGCATCCGGGACGGCCACCCCGAAATCCAGGCGGCAGTGTCCGTCCCCGTCCTATAGCAAGCTGGCACCTCGCGCCCGCCGGTCAAGCTGGCGGTTTGGCACTGGAGTGCGCCTTTCATGCTCCGGGTCGGGGGGTCGCTCAGGCCGACTCGTCGGATTTGTGCCGATGCGCCACGACCTCATCGACGATACCAAAACCCTTCGCCTCGTCCGCCGCCATGAAGCGGTCGCGTTCCAGCGCCTCCTCGATCACATCGAGCGACTGGCCGGTGTGCCGGACGTAGATCTCGTTCAGCCGCGAGCGGATGCGCAGGATCTCCCGCGCCTGGATCTCGATATCGCTGGCCTGGCCCTGCGCGCCACCGGAAGGCTGATGGACCATGATCCGTGCGTTCGGGAGCGCGAACCGCTTGCCCGCCGTACCGGCCGCGAGCAGCAGCGAGCCCATCGAGGCCGCCTGCCCGATGCACACGGTCGAGATGTCCGGCCGGATGTACTGCATGGTGTCATAGATCGCGAGGCCCGAGGTCACCAGCCCGCCGGGCGAGTTGATGTAGAAGGCGATATCCTTGTTGGGATTCTCCGATTCGAGATAGAGCAACTGGGCGCTGATCAGGCTCGCGACATAATCGTCGACCGGGCCGATCAGGAAGATGATCCGCTCCTTCAGCAGCCGCGAGAAGATGTCATAGGCGCGCTCGCCGCGGTTGGTCTGCTCGACCACCATCGGCACGAGACCGCTCAAGCGCTCGGCCTCGCCGCTCCAGCCTTCGGCAGGTTTGGTGATCATGCGGCGTTCTCCATCAACGTTTCGGGACTGACCTTCTTGTCCTTGACCTGGGCCATCTCAAGGATGTAGTCGACGACCTTCTCCTCGAACAACGGGGCGCGCAAGCCGTCGAGCGCCTGCGGGTTGTTGCGGTAGAAGTCGATCACCTGCTGCTCCTGACCGGGATAGCGCCTCGCCTCGTTGATCATGGCGCGCCGCAATTCTTCCTCACCGACCTGCACCCCGGCCTTGGTGCCGACATCGCTGAGGATCAGCCCGAGCCGCACGCGACGTTCGGCGATATTGCGATAATCGGCCTTCATTTCCTCTTCGGACTTGCCCTCATCCTCGGGATCGACATGGCCATGCTCGCGGTCATGGGCGACGCTCTTCCAGATCGCTTCGAACTCCGCCTCGACCATACGGGCGGGCACCTCGAAGGTGATGTCCTCGGCCAGCTTGTCGAGCAAGGCCCGCTTGACCCGGGCCCGCGAGGCCGCCTTGAACTCGGCCTCGAGCCGCTCGCGGATCATCTCCTTCAGCTTGTCGAGATTCTCGAAGCCGAAGCGCTCGGCCAGCGCATCATCGATGCCGGCCTTGACCTTCTTGCGCAGCTCGATCGCCTTCACGGTGAATTCGGCCGTCTTGCCCCGCAATTCCTCGGCCCCGTAATCCTCGGGAAATCCGACCGGAAAGGTCTTTTCCTCGCCGGGCTTCATGCCGATCACGCCGGCCTCGAAATCGGGCAGAAAGGTTCCCGAACCCATCTCGAGGTCCCGGCCTTCCCCGGCCATGCCTTCACGCGCCTCGCCATCGACCGTGCCATGGAAGTCGATGCGGACGATGTCGCCCTCCTTGACCGCGCGCTTCGTCTTCATCGCCTCGGTGGTGGTGGCATTCTCGGCCAGCTTGCCGAGCGCCTCCTCGACCTCCTTGTCGCCGGGTTCCGCCACCGGACGCTCGAGCTTGAAGCCCGCCAGGTCGATCTCGGCGACTTCCGGCAGGGTCTCGACCGCCATGGAGAATTCGAGCCCGGTTCCGTCCTCGAACTTCTCGACCTTGATGTCCGGCTGCATCGCCGGGCGCAGGCCCTCATCCTCCAGGATCTGGCGCGAGGAGGAGGACACGACCTCCTCAAGCACCTCGCCCATCACGGATTGCTGATAGCGCTGCCGCAAGACCTTCAGCGGCACCTTGCCGGGGCGGAACCCCGGCAGGCGGACCTGCCGGCCCAGATCGCGCAGGCGGCTCTCGACCTTCGTGTCGATTTCGCTTGCCGGGATGACGACCCTGAAATCGCGGCGCAGGCCCTCGGCACCGGTTTGTGTGACTTCCATGATCCAGTCCAGTTCATCGTGCGTGCATGGCGCGGACGGTTGCCATCGGCCCGTGGCAACGCCTCGCCAGAGGCTTGGGGAAACAGTGGGTGAAGCTGCCTGCACCGGTGGATCGGTGCAAGCCGCGCGAGAGGCGAACCCTGGTGCGGGCGGAGGGACTCGAACCCCCACGACGGAAGTCACCGGCACCTAAAGCCGACGCGTCTACCAGTTTCGCCACGCCCGCGCGTGGCGGAGGCTTAGCACGGTCCGTGCCGCCTTCTCAATGCATCTTGGCTCAACGGGCAGGCTTGAGGATCAGCAGGCCGAAGGGAATGTCGGGAAAGATCAGGCGGAGTGCAGCCAAACGGACCATCGTCTGCGTCGCAGAGACCGGCCGTCACCAATGAACGCTGGGGTCAGACGACCTCGCCCTCACGATAAAGACGCCAGAAGCTCTCCAGCGCCAGGGTCCGACGCTCGGCGATCCGGTTGCAGGCCCGGTCGATGTTGAGTTCGTAGCGCACATGGGGAATACCGGCCGGATCGCGGGCGATCGAGAGGACGCGTGCGGTCTCGACGATGTTGCCCGAATAGACGCGCCGATATGTAGCCCCTTCCATCACGGAAGGCTTGGTGGCCCGGTTGGTTCCGAACATGCTCAGCATCCGCTCCTTCAGCTCCAACATCGGAGTCGAGCGATCATGACGCTCAAATCATTGTTATCACGTTAACTAACGCCACAAAATACCTTAAATGCAACGGGTTACGAGGGTGTCCTTCAACCCGGTCTACAACTTTTGCGATCCATGCTGCGGATCCTGAACTGTTGCCAAGCCGCAACAACCGCACGCTAACTAGAGTCGCGCGGCGATTGCAAGCGCCGCAAAACCCTTGACGCCCAAGGGCTAAGCCGATCGGCCACCAGCAGCCCGGCATCATGGGCATCGGCCAGCATGGCAGCCTGTGCGTGTATCCAGACGGCGGCGGCAGCGGCCAGTTCCGGCGGCCCCGACCTCCGCGCCAAAAGGGCGGCGATCAGGCCAGCCAGGACATCACCCGTCCCGGCCGTCGCCAGCGAGGCGGGAGCGCGCGCCTGGATCCAGGCGCGGCCGTCGGCAGCAGCGATCACCGTGTCGGATCCCTTCAGGACCAGCGTGCAGCCGCTCCGCCGGGCGGCCTTGCGCACCGCACCCAGCCTGTCGGCGGCCGGGTCGAGATCGGGAAACAGCCGGGCGAACTCGCCCTCATGCGGGGTGAGGACGATCGCCGGATGTCCCCACCCTTCCCTGTCCAGCGACGCTTCGGCCAGGGCTGTCAGCGCATCGGCATCGAGCACGACCGGGCGTCCCGTTGCGATGGCTGTTGTGATCGCCTCACGCAGATCGCCCGTATCCGCGCGGCTCTGGCTCAGACCGGGGCCAAGGATCGCGGCATGGGCCTTGCCATCCTGAAGCAGCCCCAGCAAGCCCTGCAAGGGAACGGGCGCCGCCATGCGCTTGATGAAATGGCCGGAAGGCCCCTCGCTTTTGCCG
>CAZPBH010000218.1:0-4330 GCA_964584645.1 uncultured Rhodospirillales bacterium
CCGCGGTCGGAGGCCTCACCGGGTGCGGCGACGATCAGCGTATTCCCATCAGCGCTCAGCGCCACCGAGCGGCCGAACTCGGCCCCCAGCTCAGATGCCGCCGCCTCCAGCTCCGCTTCGAAGGCGAAGGCGCCGGGCCCACCACGATAGATGTAGACCGTTCCGGACGTGTTGTCGGGCCTTGGATGGGCGGGATAGCCGTCCACTTCTTGCCAGCCGGCTATTCCCGTAGGTGCGCCGACAGCTGCAAGATTGCCCGAGGCATCCAGCGCAACGGCGGCCCCGAAACTGTGAAAGCCGTAAGCGTGATGTTCAACTTGATCGGAGTCTGACGGCGCTGGTGCCATCAGATACTCGCCGAGCGTCCACCCTGTGCCTTGCGTGATGACAAAAACAAGAGATTCATTGCGTTCGCCATCGTAAAAAATTGGATATCCAACTAACCCGACATTGCCCGATTCGTTCAATGCTAATGAACTGGAATAGATTATTGAGTTGTCGAAAAAAGCATTTTCAAGCTGATTTGTTACTTTGCTGCCAATGTCCCAATTGCCATCTACTCGCAACAGCGCGGTTGCGCCTCGACCCCAACGAGTCGTCGGCGGTGCGCTCTCGCTCGCGTCCTTTGTCAACAATGTGGATCCTGCTATCGCAACAGCATGGCCGCCATCGCCGCGCGCATCTGGCGTTCCGGAAACATCCAGCATCTGGCTTTCAAGCTGATGCAGGCGCGCTACCGTTGAAAACGCCACCGCATGATAGGAGGCGTCTTCATGGGTTGTGGCGCCGGTGGAGGGTGTGCCGTCGGTACCGGTGATCGCGGCCTGTTCGATGCCGACCCAGATCGAGCTTTCCAGCATCAGATCAGCGGCGGGCTGATAGACCAGCCGGGCGGCGTTGCCACTGTCGATGCTGATCGCGGGGTCGGTGATCTCTATCAGCGTGTCGCTGGGCACCGCCCCGGTCACGATCACCCGCAGATTTCCGGTCCCCAGCGCGATGGGCTCGTCGAAGGTGAAGCTGATCACGGTATCGGCGGCGATACCGGTAGCGTTCGCGGCCGGGGTCGTGCTTGCCAGATCAGGCCCGGGATTGTTCGGGGCACCCCCGCCGGGAGGGGCCGCACCCCGCAGGCCTGGTATCTCGAAGCGAAAGACGAGTGAGTTGGCCAGCGCGGGAAGCGCGCCGACGAGCAAGGTGACGCCCACGATCCAGCCCAGTCTGCGCATCGCTTCGTCCCGCCCCCTTTTCTCGTACGCGCCCGCCGCAAGGCGCCCCCCGGCCCCGCGACGCTCCGATTCGAGCCCTGCAGGCGAGATTTGTCAATCCGAAGGTGAGGTCGTACCCCTTGCTCTGAGCCGGGCCTGGGCGCGTGCCTCGGCGGCCGCGATGCTCTCCCAGCTTTTCCCGCCCGGCCAGGTTCCGAATACCGCCTGAAAGGGCTGCACCTCGCAGCGTTCATAGACCCCGCCCGCGTGATAGGGGTCGGTGCGGATGAAGGCCATCGCGTCCTCCTCGCTCTCCGCCCGGACGATAAACAGGCTGGAGGTGAAGCCGCCCCCCGGGCCGTCGGGAATGGGTCCGGCCACCGCAATCCGCTCGTAATGCGCCTCGACATGGGCCAGATGCGCGCCCAGCAACTCGTCCCGCAGCACCGGCGCTTCGGCCGTATCGAAGCAGGTCACAAGGAAGACAAGAGCTGGCGTAATCATGTCCATGGGGGATGTCTCCCTCGACCGTTCATGATTTGTTAATATTAGAGGTTAACATCATCAGGGTGCAATAATGGCAAGAATACGCAAGACGTGCGCCCACCGATGCTCGGGGTCGTGATATCAGCAGAGCACTTTTCATGAAATCATGCTATGGTCGGGGGCAGTGAGGAATGGGGCAAATGGTGCGTTTCAACGCCGAAAGGAGGGCTCATGGCCGCAAGGTCATGGGACGTCCACGCCCCCGGATATGATGGTGGCACGAGTGGATACCGGCTTGCCGATGACGTGTTCTCTGAACAGCGCCATCGCCCTATGGCAGGGCGGTATCTGTCGCGCCACGAAGTCGAAGGTTTGAAGCGCCGCTTGCGCGAAGGCTCGGCGGAGGACATGACGGCTGCTGCCGCGCAGGCCCGACGCCGCGGCTGGCCGGCCTCGCTGGTCCGGGCCGTTTTCGGTCCCGATGGCGAGGGTCCCGCCACCTGAAGCACGGCGCTCAAGACCGGATGAAATCATGGAAGGGGGACGCGGGTCGTCCCTGCAACAAACACAGCTATCAGCGGCGGGCTTGAGAGCATTCAGGCTCACCGCCAGAAAAAAGGGCGCAGGTTATCCTGCGCCCTTTTTCTTGTGAGCCGACGGCGCGGCCCCGATCAGCCGAAGGCCTGCAGACCGGTCTGGGCGCGGCCGAGGATGAGGGCGTGGATGTCGTGGGTGCCCTCATAGGTGTTCACGCTCTCCAGGTTCATCATCACCCGGATGACATGGTACTCGTCCGACACGCCGTTGCCGCCGTGCATGTCGCGCGCAAGGCGGGCGATGTCGAGCGCCTTGCCACAGTTGTTGCGCTTGAGCAAGGACACCATCTCCGGCGCCGCGCGGCCTTCATCCATCAGCCGGCCGAGGCGCAATACGGCGTGCAGGCCCAGCGTGATCTCCGTCTGCATGTCGGCCAGCTTCTTCTGGATCAGCTGGGTCTGGGCCAGCGGCTTGCCGAACATCTTGCGCTCCAGAGTGTAGGAGCGCGCGGCATGCCAGCAGAACTCCGCGGCCCCGATGGCCCCCCAGGCAATGCCGTAGCGGGCCCGGTTCAGGCAGCCGAACGGACCCTTGAGGCCCGAAACATTGGGCAGCAGGCGGTTGTCGGGGACAAACACGTCATCCAGCACGATCTCGCCCGTCGGGCCGGCACGCAGGCTGAACTTCCCCTCGATCTTCGGCGTGGAGAAGCCCTTGTCATCACGCTCGACGATGAAGCCACGGATGCGGCCGTCCTCGCACATCGCCCAGACCACCGCGAGATCGGCGATCGGCGAGTTGGAGATCCACATCTTCGCGCCGTTCAGTCGGTAGCCGCCCTCGACCTTCTTGGCGCGGGTCTTCATGTTGGCGGGGTCGGAGCCGACATCCGGCTCGGTCAGGCCGAAACAGCCGATCATCTCGCCCGCGATCAGCTTCGGCAGGTAGCGCTGGCGCTGTTCCTCCGAGCCATAGGCGTAGATCGGATAGCAGACGAGGCTGCTCTGCACCGACAAGGTCGACCGGTAGGCGCTGTCGACCCGTTCAACCTCGCGGGCGACGATGCCATAGGCGGTGTACCCCATGCCCGAGCCGCCATAGCCGTCAAAGGGCGCACCGAACAGCCCCATCTCGCCCATGTCGCGGATCAGGTTGGCGTCGAAGGTCTCGTGACGGAAGCTTTCCAGCACACCCGGCATCAGCCGGTTATCGGCGAAATCGCGCACCGCATCGCGCAGCAGACGCTCGTCCTCGGTCAGCTCGTCGTCGAAGAACAGCGGGTCTTCCCAGTTGAACGGCCCGAGTTCCGGCTTGCTCCGGGCAGATTTCAGATCGACGATATCGGATTCGGCAACGGACATGATGGTTTCCTTCCTTATTCTGGCGCCGGCCCGGTTCGGGTGCCGACCGGGCAGCCATCGGGCAGCGCCCTCTGCTCGAAGGCCATGTGGGGGCGGAGGGCCTTCTTGCGGGTGAGTGCGGCGGCGCGCACCCTTGCGCTACGCAACGCGATGTAGACCGGCCTCCGCCAACAGCCAGACGCTGAAGCAGGCACGACCCGGATCGGACTTGCGACTTGGCATCGCAGCCGGTTTTGCTCATGTAAACCATAGCCGCGCTTGCAACCGAAGCGCAATCCGGACCCGCGCATCCGCCCCTGAAAAATATTCATGGGCCGGGCGGGTCCCGGACGCACCCGCAGCCCGAACCCGGATCATGACCATGCCCGCGCAGACCCTGACGGAGAAGATCATCGCCCGCGCCAGCGGCCGGGAGGCCGTCCGTGCCGGCGAGATCGTCACCTGTGCCGTCGATCTCCTGATGTTCCATGACAGCTCGGGGCCGCGCCGGGTGGGGCCACGCCTCAAGGAGCTGGGGGTCGAGCGGGTCTGGGATCCCGCGAAGGTCGTCGTCGTCTCCGATCATTATGTGCCGGCCGTCGATCCCGAGAGCGCCCGGATCCTGAAGCTGACGCGGGAATGGGTCGAGGAGCAGGGCATCCCGCACTTCTATGACATGCAGGGTATCTGTCATGTCATGCTGGCCGAGGGCGGGCATCTGCGGCCCGGCATGTTCTGCGTCGGCGGCGACAGCCATTC
>CAZPBH010000219.1:0-4316 GCA_964584645.1 uncultured Rhodospirillales bacterium
GGTCGCACTCGCCACCCTGATCGCAGATCGGGCAATCGAGCGGATGGTTGATCAGCAGCATCTCCATCACGCCGTTGCGGGCCTTTTTGGTCAGCTCGCTGTCGGTGCGGATCTCCATCCCGTCGGACGCCATGACGGCGCAGGACGCCACCGGCTTGGGCGCCCCCACCTGCTCGACAAGGCACATGCGGCAGTTCGCCGGCACGCTCAGACGGTCGTGATAGCAGAAGCGCGGGATTTCAAAGCCCAGCTGCTCGGCCGCCTGAAGGACACTCGTGCCCTTCTCGACCTCGATCTCGATCCCGTTGATTGTCAGTTTCGGCATGAAAGATCCTTCCTCACGCCGCCATCTTGGCCTGTTTGCGGTAGTCCAGGATCCGGCGCTCCATCTCCGGACGGAAATGCCGGATCAGCCCCTGGATCGGCCAGGCGCTGGCATCGCCATGGGCGCAGATGGTGTGGCCCTCGATCTCCGAACAGACATCCAGCAGCATGTCGATCTCGTCGATACGTGCCTCGCCCTTCACCATCCGCTTCATGACCCGATAGAGCCAGCCCGTGCCTTCGCGACAGGGCGTGCACTGCCCGCAACTCTCGTGCATGTAGAAATGCGCCAGCCGCGCGACCGCGTAGACAATGTCGGTCGACTTGTCCATGACGATGACACCGGCCGTGCCGAGCGCTGTCTTGACTTCCCGCAGGGCGTCGAAATCCATCAGGACGTCATCGCAGACATCTCGGGGGATGAGCGGCGTCGACGACCCCCCCGGGATGACGGCCAGCAGATTGTCCCAGCCGCCCCGCACGCCGCCGGCATGACGCTCGATCAGCTCCTTGAGCGGGATGCCGAGTGATTCCTCGACATTGCAGGGCTGGTTTACGTGGCCCGAGATGCAGAACAGCTTGGTCCCGGTGTTCTTCGGCCGACCGAAGCCGGCAAACCAGTCCGCCCCGCGCCGGCAGATCTCCGGCACCACGGCGATGGTCTCGACGTTGTTGACCGTGGTCGGGCAATTGTACAACCCCGCCATCGCGGGAAACGGCGGCTTGTTGCGGGGCATGCCCTTCTTGCCTTCAAGAGATTCGAGCAGGGCCGTCTCCTCGCCGCAGATATAGGCTCCCATGCCGCGGTGGAGATAGACATCGAAATCCCAGCCCGAGCCACAGGCATCCTTGCCGATCAGCCCGGCCGCATAGGCCTCGTCGATGGCTTGCTGAACGTTGGAGGCCTCGTTGTAGAACTCGCCGCGGATATAGATGTAGCAGGCATGCGCGCCCATCGCGAAGCTGCTGATCAGACAGCCCTCGATCAACCGGTGCGGATCGAAGCGCAAGATGTCACGATCCTTGCAGGTGCCGGGCTCGCTCTCATCGGCGTTGACGACCAGATAATGCGGCCGCTCGCCGATCTCCTTGGGCATGAACGACCATTTCACACCGGTTGGGAAGCCGGCTCCGCCGCGGCCGCGCAGTGAGGAGTTCTTGACCTCCTCGATGATCCAGTCGCGGCCCTTCAGGATGATGTCGCGGGTGTTGTCCCAGACCCCTCGGGCTCGCGCACCCTCAAGCCGCCAGTCATGCCAGCCGTAAAGGTTGGTGAAGATCCGGTCCCTGTCTTCCAGGATCTGGGTCATCCCTGCGTGCTCCCCTCGCCTGCCGACCCGCCATTCGGGCGCAGCGCCTGAAGGCTGGTGGGGCCTGCCTGCGCCTGGCTGCCCTGACGGCCGGTCTGTGACCCCACATGCACCTCGCCGCCGCCCGCAAGGGCGTCGAGCAGCGCATCGAAGCGCTCGCCGTTCAGGTCTTCATAGTAATCATCGTTGATCTGGACCATCGGCGCGTTCACGCAGGCGCCGAGGCATTCGACCTCGACCCAGGTGAACTGGCCATCCTCCGTATTCTCGCGCTGCCGGGGCGAAATGCGCTCCTTGCAGCGGCTGACGATCTCGTCCGAACCTGCCAGCCAGCAAGGGGTTGTGGTGCAGACCTGCACGAAATGCCGGCCCACCGGGGCCAGGTTGAACTGCGAATAGAAGGTCGCGACCTCATAGGCCCGAATGCGCGGGATCTGAAGATAATCCGCCACATGGTCCATCGCGGCACGCGGCAGCCAGTTGTCATGCTGGCTCTGGGCTATCTGCAACAGGGGCAGAACGGCACTCTGCTGCCGGCCTTCCGGATAGCGCGCGATGATCTTGTCTGCCAGCGCGCGGTTTTCGTCCGTGAAGCTGAATTCGGCCGGTTGCAGCTCATCCGGCGCGGCTTGGGGCATCATCGGTCAATCTCCCCGAAAACAATGTCCATCGAGCCGATGATCGCGACCGTATCGGCCAGCATATGGCCTTCGCTCATGAAATCCATGGCCTGCAGATGCGCAAAACCCGGCGCGCGGATCCGGCACCGATAGGGCTTGTTGGCTCCGTCCGAGACCAGATAGACGGCAAATTCGCCCTTTGGCGCCTCGACCGCCGTGTAGGTTTCGCCCGCCGGCACGTGATAGCCCTCGGTATACAGCTTGAAGTGGTGGATGAGCGCCTCCATCGAACGCTTCATCTCCCGCCGCGGCGGTGGAGCGATCTTGCGGTCATCGACCTTGATCGGCCCTTCCGGCATCTTTTCAAGGCATTGCTTGATGATCTTCACAGATTCCCGCATCTCGGCCATCCGGACGAGATAGCGCGCATAGCAATCCCCTGTTGTACCGACCGGGATGTCGAAATCCATCTGGTCATAGACGTCATAGGGCTGCGCCTTGCGCAGGTCCCAGGCAACATCGGACCCACGCAGCATCGGCCCGGTGAAGCCCCAGTCGATCGCGTCTTCCCGGGAGACGATGCCGATATCGACCGTGCGCTGCTTGAAGATGCGGTTCTCGTTCAGCAGCGATTCCATATCGGCCAGATGTTTGTGGAACTGGTCGAAATACGCGAACATGTCCTCAGCCAGCCCGGCCGGCAGGTCCTGATGCACCCCGCCGGGGCGGAAATAGTTGGCGTGCAGCCGCGCCCCGCAGACCCGGTCATAGAACTCCATCATCCGCTCCCGCTCCTCGAAACCCCAGAGCGAGGGCGTGATCGCCCCGACGTCGAGCGCGAAGGTCGTGATGTTGAGGACGTGGTTCAGGATCCGGGTGACTTCCGCGAACAGCACCCGGATGTACTGCGCACGCGGCGGCGGCGTGATGCCCAGCAATTTCTCGGTCGCCAGGGCGAAGGCATGCTCCTGACACATCGGCGAGACGTAATCGAGCCGGTCGAAATACGGGATCGCCTGCAGATAGGTCTTGTACTCGATCAGCTTCTCGGTGCCGCGATGCAGCAGGCCGATATGCGGATCGACGCGCTCGACCACCTCCCCATCCATCTCCATCACCAGACGCAGCACCCCATGGGCTGCCGGATGCTGGGGACCGAAATTCATCGTCACCGGCTTGATGTCGGTGCCGAAGGCCTCGTCGGGGGTCAGCCGCTCGACGCTCATTTCTGCTGCTCCCAATGCTTGGGCTTGACCGCCTTCTCGTCACCGGGAAGCTGAATGGAGGTCATGCCCTCCCAGGGGCTCTCGAACTCGAAGCGGCGGAAATCCTGCGTCAGCTGCACCGGTTCGTAGACGACACGCTTCTGTTCGTCGTCATAGCGCACCTCGACATAGCCGGTGAGCGGGAAATCCTTGCGCAGCGGATGCCCTTCGAAACCGTAGTCGGTCAGGATGCGCCGCAGATCCGGATGGTCGGTGAAATAGACACCGAACAGGTCCCACACCTCGCGTTCGAACCAGCCGGCGGTCGCGTAGACCTCCACGACCGAGGGAACCGGGTTCTCCTCATCGGTCGTGACCTTGATCCGCAGGCGTCTGTTCGTTGACAGGCTGAGCAGCTGATAGACGACCTCGAACCGCTCGGGCCGGTCGGGAAAATCGACCCCGGCCAGGTCCACCAGCATTTCCATCTTCACCTGCGGGTCGTCGCGCAGGGTCTTCAGAACATGCGCGATACGGTCACGCCGCACCCGGACCGCCACCTCGCCCAGCCGACGCTCGATCACCAGGACATCCTCGCCCAGCAGCGACTCGACCGCCGAGGAGAGGGTGTCGGCTTCCTCGTTCAGATCAGGATCGGCCATCTAGCGGGCAATCCTCACGCGGTCGCGCCGGATCTTCTTCTGAAGCTGCAGGATGCCGTAGACCAGCGCTTCGGCCGTCGGCGGGCAGCCCGGCACATAGATGTCGACCGGCACGATCCGGTCGCAGCCGCGCACCACCGAATAGGAATAGTGATAATAGCCACCCCCATTGGCACAGGAGCCCATCGAGATGAC
>CAZPBH010000220.1:0-4315 GCA_964584645.1 uncultured Rhodospirillales bacterium
GGCGTGTAGGCGGTCGCGTACTTGTTGCCCGTTGCCGTAGATGGGCAGTGGGATGTCGTCAAGGGCGTTGGTGAATTGTTCTCTGTATGCAGACTCTATTTCTCTAGGTACGTCAATAAATTGGCTTTCTTCTTCCACAGGCATGTTGAAAACAAAGTGCATGTGTTTATTATTCATATGTCCTGTTTTCACAAGAACTCCTTGGAGTAATTGTTGAGAATGAGACGCCGCTGCAATAGTCACCTTTGCGTACCAGAGATGAACAGGACTGGGCGTTGAAGCAGCATGTTTATGCCATGTTGGTGGGTTTACTGCGACCCATATTTTCCAAGCATTGGAAATAGTGGCATTCCATTTCTGAACATCTTTTGGTACATGGTTAGGGTTTTTGAACTCAATACGCGAATATGTGTAAGCATTCTTGCCCGTACCAACCTCTTGTGCTGGCTTTATTTGCCATCCAGATACTGTTTCATGCATAAAACCTGCATGTACAATTGGTCTAAAATATCGTTTTTTACCTTTTTCTTCAAGAAGAAAATCTTCCCTATAAATTTCCCCTAGAGATGTTCTATCACCAACAGCACGATATACCTGTTTCCTATCCGTCACCCGTGTCACCTTGCTATGGGCAGCAATCTCTACCAGTGCGCGAAACATACCGCGCAGGCTGCTGCCGGGTATGGTGGGTTTCTCTTTGTCGTGGGTGTAGAAGAAATCGGGCGTGTTTTTGATTGCGTCACGGTAGTCGTCGGGTGGGTGTTGCCGTTGTCGTTCTCCTTCAGCAAACTGGTCAGTCGTCAAGGCACAGCGCACGTAGAGCGGCGATGAGGTTGTCAAGGTGCATGTAATGTGCCCGGTGTGTCGGCCTTCATGGTATCGGTCATGCGTGACCGGTTGTTGCTCATCTTCAGCATGCACAACTGTTTCTGGCAATTCAACAAAGTTGTAGGGTGCGATGGCGGTGCGATCTTTGCTAGTTGGATTGGCATGTTTTGGTATACTCATGATTTTTGCTCCTTGCAGGTTATATCAACAAGACGGCTCAGGTATATGCGAGCCATACCATATTCATCATAGGTTATATAGTGGCGAACAGTGAGACGGAGAGGACGAACCATTTTGCGAGGGTTGAACTTTTCTGTTGGTATGACAATTGGCACTGCATGTTGCAAGCCTTCTGAACCGTCATGCGTCAGCGTAAACCCATTGTCTGATGTTTCTCCTCCTGTTCCCCACAACATTTGCTCCTCATCAAGTGCTTGCTCGTCGTCACTCTGCTTATCGGTGATGTTGCGTGCATGCCAACCAGCATCGTCACGCCACACCATGGTTTCAGCCTTGGGTCCAAAGATACGGCATTGTTGCAATGTCGAAATATTCAGTGCTGGTAGCTGATTAGAGAAGGCTTCATGAGATGTCACCAAGATGGTCTTACCATCTTTTTTATCGAAGCGTCCCCAGATGACTCCATCATCAGCATGGGCAAGTAAGTATTGGCACTTCTCACTGTGTTCTATCAACCACTGATTGAGATTTTCTATAATGGTTGTTACGTCTATCTTGTTATCAGTATTTGCGGTACATTTTTGTGGTTTCATCATCATTGCTCCTCTTTCAACACATTGTGCAAAATTGTTACATATCCGTTGAGTTGTTCTGTGGTGTTCTTGCCGCTAATTTCTAGTGTTTCATCAGACTGTCGTACAATCTTGACAAACGGTATTTCTTGTCCATTGTGTCGTTCGGTCAATATTGCTTCTTTCCCATATAAGCGACCACGTCCGATGCTGCTTTCACCACCAATGGGCAGGTCGCCGGACCATAAATCCTTGAGCAGGAGCAGGAGCAAGCCAATTTGAGCATTTGTTGGTTCAAAGAGTTCAAAAGAGAGTTCAACAATGGTTGTGTTGGGTTTGGCAAACGCTGGTTGCTCATTGAACAATGCACCTTCGTATGCCCCCCCGGTGAAGCGGTCTATGGCGATACGGTTTTGCACAAGGTTTGTTTCGGCACCCTTCATCTCACGCTCATGCACCACAATACGGCTTGCACGAGCCTTCTTTTTCTTTTCATCTACATAGCCAAACAGTTCATTGATGAACGTTGCACCTTTGCCGTTGCTGTTTGCGGTTGTGCCTTGACTGTTGCTCTGTAAAATGGTGTTGACAATCCGTTCAGCACGATGGCGCACTACCCCGGCTAGGCTTGTCCCCGATACCACTGGCTTTGATGTTCCATTGACTTGTTTGGCATGCAGGTGGCGTACATCGGGCCCTAGCACCGCCTCGTCTTGACCAGAGCGAATGAGCATTGACCCGTACAGGTCAAAGGTAGCTTTTAATAGCAAAGAATGGCGTTGATCAGGAATAGCTATTGCTTGCAAACCTAGTTTTTCCATGATGAAAGGCAATGAAGAAGAGTTTTTCGGTATTTTCACAGGGTTAGGATTGGCAAATGCTTTATAGTTTCGTTCAAAGGCAAGCCACTGGAGCAACTCCGTTGGCTTGTGCATGTCAAATTCCCATATGTGCCATTCTAAAACGTGGCATTGCCCAAACCCACGGCGCTTTTTCATGCCAATAGCTATTTCACCATGTTGTAGACCAAACAACGCTATCGCTAGGGCGGTCCGTAACTCTTGTTCATCTTTGGATGTAACATCTTCGGCGATTGCAAGTTCAAACTGAAGCTTGAATGTAGTTCCAGCGGCGAGCAGTTCAAGGTCATATTTTCCTTGATGTACAGGGGTTCTGGTACTAGGATTAATTTTTACTCCGTCCCGTAGCTCAATGGTGGGATTTTCGCTTGTTGCATCACAAACAATGAGCGGGCTTTGCACTCCATCATCATCACTTTTGATGCCACCAAAGAGCAATTCAGCCATTTTCTTTATGGTTTTACCATTGCTCTTTTCCCTTGATTCTTCTTCAAAAAATCCCTGTTCGTAGGCTCGCACATAGTTACGGAGTGCTCCGGCAATGCTGCTGCCGGTGAGGAGTGCGGCACTTTTCCCTGTTGCATCACAGGTTTGAAGCAGTGGCATATCGGTTAAGCCTTCCGCATCACCACTGCCTAGATTAGCGGGCGTTTGCAACACAAGGTTGCCGGTGATGATAATGCGTTTAGTGATAATACGTGAATCTTTTCTACTCATAGCGAGTGTTTCCTTTCAGGTTTCATCTTGCTCTGGTAGCAATGGTTCTATCAATGGCAACAATGCAGGTACATCTATCGTGGCTGCCTTCCATACTTCCTCAATATCCACAACATCATACCCATGGATGAGTTTGTCACGCATTCGAGCCATTTTCGACCACGGTACTTCTGGATGGAGAGACTGAAACTCTTTCGTTAATCGCTTAACAGCTTCTCCCATCACAAGAAACTGGTGGATAATTGCTGATTGGGTTTTGAAATCAGCCGTGAATGCTACCCAATCTAGCCCTTGCTGAAATTCAAGAATCAACGACGCTGCTTGCATAATATGACTCAATGATGTTATGTCACGATTCATAAATCACCTGTGCAGTCTTCAATATTTCGCGGCGTATGATGTTGTTGCGGCTTCGTTCAACAGAGCGTTTGGTCAGCATATCTACTTTGCGGCGCAAGAGTTCTTCCATCTCTAACTCCATACCACAATGGTCAAGTAAACTCCAATTTGCTTCAGGTTTGAACGTTACTAACATGTCAATGTCGCTATCTTCTCTGAAATCATCACGAAGTATTGACCCAAAGAGTGCTAGTTCAGCAATATGCCAACGATTGCAAAAATCAGTGAGCGTATCTTTGGGAATATCCAACTGATACGTCATCGTGTCGTGTCCTTTCTGTTCTCCATTACTTTGCCTCTTTGATGGCTTGCCGCGCCACTGCAATGATGAGCCGTAGGGTGTATTCCCATTTCAACTGATCGTCCACAGGATAGCTCGTGCCACCGAGATCAACAGTATCAACCTTTTGCCAATCGGAACCTGAATCGTTTATGCGTTGCTTTAGCCAGTTCATAAGACTTTCACCCTCTATCTTTGCTGTCTCAAATTGATTACGAGCATTGCTAGGTAGTGTATCAAGCAAATCAGCAAGGCTTTTCTTACTTTTAGCATAATCAAAATCAAGGGCACGCCGTGCAATGATACGTAGCCGTGAAAGTTGTGTGTTGGAGATATTTCCTTTCATTTGGCACTGTTTGGTACGTTCTATGAGGTAGGTTTCCATTCGTTGACGAAGAATACGTTGTGCCATTGTGTTGGCAATCTGGTAGTGGTATAATTCAGACTGATAACTCCGAATTATAGTGATCAATGAATAT
>CAZPBH010000221.1:0-4299 GCA_964584645.1 uncultured Rhodospirillales bacterium
GATCTGGGCCAGGGCCGTCCGATGGACCGGCTCATCTGCGGCGATGTCGGCTTCGGCAAGACCGAGGTGGCGATGCGCGCGGCCTTTGTCGCCGCGCTTGAAGGCAAGCAGGTCGCGGTCGTTACGCCCACCACGCTGCTCGCACGCCAGCATGAGCGCACCTTTCGGGGGCGCTTCGCGCGCATGCCGGTGAAGATCGGGCGCCTGTCGCGCATGGTCGGGACGGCCGAGCAGAAGGCGGTCAAGGCCGGGCTCGCGGACGGGACCATCGACATCGTCGTGGGCACCCACGCTCTGCTTTCGCCTTCGGTCCAGTTCAGGGAGCTGGGCCTCGTCATCGTGGATGAGGAGCAGCATTTCGGCGTCAAGCAGAAGGAGAAGCTGAAGGCGCTGCGGGCCGATGTGCATCTGCTGACGCTGACCGCGACCCCGATCCCGCGCACGCTCCAGATGTCGCTGACCGGTGTGCGTGATCTGAGCCTGATCACCACGCCGCCGGTGGATCGGCTCGCCGTGCGTACCTTCGTGACACCCTATGACCCGGTGCAGGTCCGCGAGGCGCTGATGCGCGAGCATCGCCGGGGTGGGCAGAGCTTCTATGTGGCGCCGCGTATCGAGGACCTGCCGAAGATCGAGGCACGTCTTGAAAAGCTGGTGCCCGAGCTGCGCTTCGTCACCGCCCATGGGAAGATGTCCGCCACCGAGCTTGAGGAGCGGATGGGCGCCTTCTATGAGGGCACCCATGATGTGCTGATCGCGACCAACATCATCGAATCGGGCCTCGATATTCCGCGCGCCAACACGATGATCGTGCATCGCGCCGACCTGTTCGGGCTGGCCCAGCTCTATCAGCTGCGCGGGCGGATCGGCCGCTCGAAGGAACGGGGCTATGCCTATCTGACCTATCAGGCCGGCAAGGTGCTCAACCGGACGGCCGAGCGCCGGCTCGGTGTGATCGAGACCCTCGACACCCTGGGGGCCGGCTTTCAGCTCGCCTCCTACGATCTCGACATTCGGGGTGCCGGCAATCTGCTGGGGGAGCAGCAATCGGGCCACATCAAGGAGGTCGGGGTCGAGCTCTACCAGCAGATGCTGGAAGAGGCGGTGGCAGAACGGCGATCGGACAGGCATGAGGAGGCTCCGGCGGCGACCCGCTGGACCCCGCAGATCCAGATCGGCGAACCGGTCATGATCCCCGAGGCCTATGTCGGCGATCTCGACGTGCGAATGACACTTTACCGCCGGCTGACAAGCCTGGTGGAGGGGGAGGAGATCACCGCCTTTGCCGAGGAACTGGTCGACCGGTTTGGCCCCTTGCCCGGGGAGGTCGAGAACCTGATCGCCGTCATGGGCATCAAGCAGGCCTGTCTGAAGGCCGGGGTGGCGCGGCTGGATGCCGGACCGAAAGGGGCGGTGCTCACCTTCCATGAAAGCTTCGAGGCCATCGAGCCCCTGATTGCCTGGGTCGGCGCCCAGAAGGGCACGGTCAAGCTCAAGCCCGATGGCAAGCTCATCGTCACGCGGCCCTGGGGTGAACGCAAGGCACGGTTCAAGGCGCTGCGGCATCTTCTGGGCGAGCTTGAGGGGGTGGCAGAGGGCAAGGCTGCCATCCCGGCGGCCTGAGCGCTCCGCAAAAATGCCGGATTTGCCTCCCATGCCCATGGCGGTTTAAGACTGTCGCGCAATCTATGACCCCAATTCCACCCTTGAGCTGATGAAGGCCTTCCGCATGTCCCGCTTCGCCCTGCTTCTCACCCCCTTTCTGGCCTTCACGGCCGGCACCACCGCAGCTCAGGACATCACGCCCGATTCCGAGCGTGGCGAAAGGCTGTTCCGGCAGTGCATGGCGTGCCACACGCTGGATGAAGGCGGGCCGAATCGCCAGGGGCCCAATCTCTGGGGATTTTACGGCGAACCGATCGCCAGCAATGAGAGCTTCCACAGCCGCTATTCTCCGGCCTTTCTGGAAAGCGACATCATCTGGACGACCGAGACGCTGGACGCCTTTCTCGCCGAGCCACGCCAGTACATCCCGGGCAACCGGATGGTCTTTGCCCCCCTGCGCCGCGAGCAGGACCGCGCCGATGTGATCGCCTATCTGCGTCAGGCGACCGGGGCCGATGAGGTGGCCACGGACGGGGAAGGGGAAGAGGCCGACGAAGCGGAAGCGGCTGAAGAAACGCCCGAAAGCACCGAGTGACCCCAGGGGCCGAGGAGGCCCCCAAATTCAGTGACCCCGGGGGCGAGGCCCCGCTCATCACCGTTTTCTCTCAAGGTTGACGACCCCGTGCACATGGCGATTGACGGGGCCGTGGGTGCGGATTATCTAAGCGCGCGTTAGCACTGCTCGACCGAGAGTGCTAACACCCCGAAAACCAGAAACGGGTCGCCCCACGGGACCCCAGATGAGGAGAAACGGATCATGGCATTTCGTCCCTTGCATGATCGCATCCTGGTGCGTCGCCTCGATTCCGACGAGAAGACGGCCGGCGGCATCATCATCCCCGACACCGCCAAGGAAAAGCCGCAGGAAGGCGAAGTAATCGCCGTCGGCCCGGGCGCGCGCAATGAAAACGGCGCGATCACCCCGCTCGACGTTCAGGTCGGCGACCGCATCCTGTTCGGCAAATGGTCGGGCACGGAAGTGAAGATCGGTGGCGAAGAGCTGCTCATCATGAAGGAAAGCGACGTGATGGGCATCATCGAGGAAACCGCTGCCCAGAAGAAGGCTGCCTGAGCGCGCCCTGCTTCCGTTCCAATCCGGGAAACTCCTGAAAGAAGGATCTGAAAGAGATGTCTGCAAAAGACGTTAGGTTTTCGACCGATGCCCGCACCCGCATGCTGCGGGGCGTGGATATCCTCGCCGATGCGGTGAAGGTGACGCTGGGCCCGAAGGGTCGCAATGTCGTGATCGAGAAGAGCTTTGGCGCGCCGCGGATCACCAAGGACGGTGTGACGGTGGCCAAGGAGATCGAGCTTTCCGACAAGTTCGAGAACATGGGCGCCCAGATGGTACGCGAGGTCGCCTCGAAGACCAATGATCTGGCCGGGGACGGCACGACGACGGCGACGGTGCTGGCACAGGCGATCGTCCGCGAGGGCGTGAAGGCGGTGGCCGCCGGCATCAACCCGATGGATCTGAAGCGCGGCATCGACCTGGCGGTGGAAGCCGTGGTCAACGACATCAAGAGCCGCTCGCGCGACATCTCCACGGGTGCGGAGATTGCCCAGGTCGGCACGATCTCGGCCAATGGCGAGAAGGAAATCGGCGAGATGATCGCCCGCGCCATGGAGAAGGTCGGCAATGAGGGCGTGATCACGGTGGAAGAGGCGAAGAGCCTGGACACCGAGCTGGAAGTGGTCGAGGGCATGCAGTTCGACCGCGGGTATCTGTCGCCCTATTTCGTCACCAACTCGGAGAAGATGGTGACCGAGCTGGATGACCCGTACATCCTGCTGCACGAAAAGAAGCTGTCCAACCTTCAGGCGATGCTGCCGGTTCTGGAAGCGGTGGTGCAGTCGAGCCGGCCGCTGCTGATCGTGGCGGAGGATGTCGAGGGCGAGGCGCTGGCGACCCTGGTGGTGAACAAGCTGCGCGGCGGGCTGAAGGTTGCTGCGGTGAAGGCGCCGGGCTTCGGGGATCGTCGCAAGGCGATGCTGGAGGACATGGCGATCCTGACCAATGGCCAGGTCGTTTCCGAAGATCTGGGCATCAAGCTCGAGAACGTGACGCTCGACATGCTGGGCCGTGCCAAGAAGGTCCGGATCACCAAGGAAGAGACCACGATCATCGACGGTGCGGGCGAGAAGGCCGAGATCGAGGCGCGGTGCAACCAGATCCGCCAGCAGGTCGAGGAGACGAGCTCGGATTATGACCGGGAGAAGCTGCAGGAGCGTCTGGCGAAGCTGGCCGGCGGTGTTGCGGTGATCCGGGTCGGCGGGGCGACCGAGCCGGAGGTGAAGGAGAAGAAGGACCGTGTGGACGATGCGATGCACGCCACGCGCGCCGCGGTGGAAGAGGGCATCGTTGCCGGCGGCGGCACAGCACTGCTCTATGCCACGCGGGTCCTCGACGGCCTCAAGCCTCTCAACAGCGATCAGGCGGCAGGTGTCACCATCGTGCGCAAGGCGCTGGAAGCGCCGATCCGGCAAATCACCGAGAATGCCGGCGTCGATGGGTCGGTCGTGGTCGGCAAGCTGCTGGAGCAGTCGGACACCAATCAGGGCTTCAATGCGGCGAGCGAGCAGTATGAAGACCTTGTGAAGTCCGGTGTCATCGACCCGACCAAGGTCGTGCGC
>CAZPBH010000222.1:0-4278 GCA_964584645.1 uncultured Rhodospirillales bacterium
GGTCGGGCGCGCTGGTGTCGGGGAAATAGAGCATCTGGCGCTGAAAGGCCCAGAGAAATGCCAGCAAGCCCACATAGATCGCGGCCGCACCGAGAATCCAGATCATCAAACGTCGTCCCAAGCCCGCTCTCTCATGCCGCCCGCTGGTTGAACAACCGCGCGTAAGTACCTGACAAGGCTGTCAGTTCGTCATGGCGGCCCTGCTGGACCACACGGCCCGATTCCAGCACATAGATCCGGTCGGCATGGGTCACCGTGCTTTGCCGATGGGCGATGACCAGCGTGGTGCGGCCCTGTTGTAGCTCGCCCAGCGCTGCCTGGACGGCGCGTTCGCTCTCGGTGTCCAGCGCGCTGGTCGCCTCGTCCAGCAGCAGGATCGGGCAATCGCGGATGATGGCGCGGGCAATGGCAAGGCGCTGGCGCTGGCCGCCGGAGAGGCTATGCCCATGCTCGCCGATCCGGGTCGCATAACCCTCCGGCAGGGCGCGGATGAAGCTGTCGGCATGGGCAGCTCGGGCGGCGGCCTCGACGGCCTCGTCGCTGGCCTCGGGCAGGCCGAGCCGGATGTTGGCCGCCACGGTGTCGTCAAACAGGGTGATGTCCTGGCTGACGAGCGCGATGCGCCGGCGCAGGCTCGCCAGCGTGACCTCGCGAATATCCCTCCCGTCGATCAGCACGCTCCCGTGATCAGGATCAAAGAAGCGCAGGATCAGCGACAGGACGGTGCTCTTGCCCGCGCCCGAAGGCCCGACAAGGGCGGTCACCTGCCCCGGCTCGGCCACCAGATCGACCTCCTCAAGGGCGGCTGCGCGCGCTTCACCGGTGGCGGCCGGATCGCTGCCCTCCGGCAACCGGTAGGCGAAGCTGACACCCCTCAGTTCAATCCGCCCGGGTCCGGCCGGCAGCGGCCCGGCCCCCGGCCTTTCCAGCACCTTCGGCGGGGTATCGATTAGGGTGAACACACGTTCCGCCGCCGCCAGCCCCTCCTGCAGATAGGCGTTGACCTTGCCGAGAGCGCGCAGCGGCTGATAGGCCATCAGAACGGCCGCGATGAAGCTGAAGAAGGACCCGGCGGTGGTTTCGCCCTCGATCACGCGCCCGCCGCCATAGATCACCACCGCCGCAATGGCGACACCGCTGATCGTGTCGATCACCGGCTGGGTCGCTGCGCGTGCCTTGGCGGCAGCGAAGTTGAGCCCGAAAAGCCGCTCGAAAAGATCGCGCATGCGCCGGCTCTCGCTTGCTTCCGCGCCCACGCTCTTGACCATCCGGATGCCCTGGAACACCTCCGACAGCCGGGTCGAGAGCGCCCCCATCTCCTGCTGGATCGCGCCGGAGACCCGGCGCGCGCGCTTGCCGAGCAGGCGGATCGGCCAGGCCGAGAGCGGGGCCACGATCAGCACGAAGAGCGAGAGCAGCGGGTCCTGCACCACCATGACGACCGCAAGAAAGATCACCGACAGCGAATCACGCCCCAGCCCTACCAGCGCGTTCGAGACGGCGATGCGCATCGCGTTGATGTCGAAGGTGAACCGGCTCATCAGCCCGGCCGAATGATGGTCCTGCAGGAAGCCCACATCATGGTGGACCAGATGGTCGAACAGCCGGCCCTGCAGATCGGCCACCACCCGCTGGCCGACAAAGCCGATGATCGCCTCCTGGGCATAGCTGGCGACCGATTTGACAAGAAATGTCGCCAGCACGGCAGCGCCCACCCACCAGAGGGCCGCCTGCTCCTGACCGACAAAGACACGGTTGACGACCGGATCCATCAGCCATGCGGTCGCCGCCGTGGCGCCGGCCACCAGCGTCATGAAGAGGATCGCAACACCAAGCTGCGGCAGATAGGGCTTGACCGCCTCGCCGATCAGCCGTTTCAACAGGGGTGTCGTCGCCGCCGGCAGCATGGCGGCGAGCGGCCCGGAGGGAACGGCCTTGCGATGCAGGGCCTCGGCCGGGGTGTCTCGCGGGGTTCGATCGTCACCTTCCATGAGTGCGCAGGATAGACCACAGCCGGCCGCGGCCGTCCAGCCGGTGCGGCGCCTGCATCCCGATCTGGCGGGGCCGACGGATCTGCCCTCCTGCCCGCTTCCGGCAGGGAAGCTGGACCCGGCGCGGCGCCGCCGGTGTGGGCTGCATCTGAATCTGGTGGATCACGGTTTCCTGCGGGCTGTCTATCTGAACCTGCATGCGGTGGACGGTGATCTCTGGCGCGCGGCCCAGCCCGCCCCGGCCCATCTGCGGCGCCTGAAGGACCGTCTCGGCCTCCGCACGGTGCTGAACCTGCGCGGCCGGCAGGGCGATAACGGCACCTACAGGCTGGAGGCGGAGGCCTGCGAGGAGCTTGGCCTGAGGCTGATCGACTTCCCGCTGCGCTCCCGCTCGGCGCTCGATCCCGCGACCCTGATCGCCGCCATCGACCTGTTCGAACATCTCGAACCGCCGATCCTGATGCATTGCAAGTCTGGGGCGGACCGCACGGGGCTGATGGCGACACTGTGGCTGTTCACCCATCGCGGGCGCCCGCTGAAGGAGGCTCTCGGCCAGCTTCACTGGCGCTATGGGCATGTGAGGCGGGCGCGCACGGGCATCCTCGATTTCCTGTTCTGGCGCTTTGCCGAGAGCGGGGCTCAGGATTTCAGAAGCTGGGTCGCTTCCGACTACGACCGGGACGCCCTGAACCGCGATTTCCGCGCCGACCCGCTGGCCGGTCTGCTGGTTGATCATGTGCTGCGGCGGGAATAACCGGCGCTGGACTTGCCGCCCTCGGCCCGCATAGTTGATCCCATGGGACAGGGTGAAGAATCGAGCGAGCAGAACGCCAGGGGTGAAGGCGCCGGCCCGCCCGACAGCGGACGCCGCGGCCCGGGCGAGGCGGGCGAGACCGAAAGGCCGCTGATCGGCATCGCACTGGGCGGCGGGGTGGCCCGAGGCTTCACCCATATCGGCGTGCTGCGGGCACTGGCCCGCCATGGCATCCGCCCCGACCTCATCGCCGGAACAAGTGCGGGGGCGCTGGTTGGCGGCTGCTATCTGGCCGGCGTGATGGACGCGCTGGAAGACTGGGCCTGCGGGCTCAACCGCATGAAGATCCTCAGCTATCTCGATTTCCGCATCCGCACCGGCGGGCTGATCGGCGGTCATCGCCTGTTCGCCCTGATGCGTGAGCATCTCGGGACCCAGAAGATCGAACATCTGCCCCGCCCCTTCATCGCGATTGCCTGCGACATGGTCACCGGCCATGAGGTCTGGCTGCGCAAGGGCCGGCTGGCCGAGGCGATCCGGGCGAGCTTTGCCCTGCCGGGGGTGTTTCCGCCGGTCAATATCGGCGGGCGCAGGCTCGTCGATGGCGCGCTGGTGAACCCGGTGCCGGTGGCCCCTCTGACGGCGATGGGCGCGCAGATGACGATCGCCGTGAACTGCAATGCCGATCTGATCGGTCGCCTTCGGTCCCCCGATGGCGTGCCACGCGCTGCCGGCTTCGACCTCCTGAACGAGGATGCGGGCACGGCTGCCGTGAGAAGCGCTCGCGCCAACCCGGTCGCCCGCCGGGTCTTCCGACGACAGGAGGGTGAGCCCAGCCTGTTCGGCGTGATGGTCTCGGCCCTCAACATCGTGCAGGACCGACTGTCGCGCTCGCGCCTCGCGGCCGAGCCGCCGGATGTGCAGATCGCCCCGCGGGTCGGGCATATCGGCCCGCTCGAATTCGACCGGGCGACAGAGCTGATCGCCGAGGGCGAGGCCGCGGTGGAACGCGCCCTGCCCGACCTCCAGGCCGCGCTCGCGATCTTTGCCAGCGAGATCCCGACCTTCCGCGGCTCACCCCCCTATTGAGGCGGATCAAGGCCGGGCGGACCCGGCAGATCCCCTGCCGCAGCCGCATCAGCCCAGATCTCGACCGCGGCCAGCAGCGCGTTCGCCCCGCAGGGCATCATGATCGCACTCAGGGCTTCCGCCATCTCCTCGACCGTGACACCGGCCGCGAAAGCCCGCTTCAGCGCATCGGGAAAGGCCGCAAGATGGCCGACACCCGCAAGGGCGACCGCCTCGACCAGCGCCGCCAGTGCCGGGTCGAGCGGACCGCGCGCCGACGCCATCGCCTGCGCATGAAGCCGCGGCCCGGGATCGGACCCCAGCAGATCGGCCCAAAGGGCGGCCCTGCCCAGCACCTCGGCCCCGCGCACGAGCGCTGCGATGGCGATGGCGGCCTCGATCTCCGCGACCCCGGCCCCAGCCTCGAGCGCCCGGGTGACATGCCACCGCCCCTCGAACCGCCCC
>CAZPBH010000223.1:0-4266 GCA_964584645.1 uncultured Rhodospirillales bacterium
TTGCGGGCGGGGCATCAGGGTTGGGGGGCACGTGGCTCGGTCTCTGGTTCGGTGATATCCGGGGCGGCTTCACGCTGGGCGCGCGACGGCCGGGGCGGCTGCCGGTCGGCCTGCACGAAAAAGACATTGCGCAGAAACCCCGGTGTGAGAACCGCCAGCGGATTGACATTCACCACCGGGTCCTCGATCGGCCCGCTCAGCCGGTAGGTGGCGGCGAAGATGCCCCCGCCATCGCCGCCCGTCAGCATGTCGCCCAGCAAGGGGATGGCGCCCACCACCTCGCTCACGCCATAGACCGGGATCAGCGTGCCCGACAGGTCGAGGGTATCGGATTGCGGGTCGATGAAGCCCTGCTCCAGCGTGAGACCGAGCGAGCTGCCCGCCGCCCGCCAGTCGCTGAGATGCAGGGCGGCATCATGCCAGCGCAGATCGCCCTCGATGCGCCGGAAGCCGATCCCCTCCCCGCCCAGCAGATCCGCCAGCCCGCCGGGGGAAAAGACATTGATCAGCCGGGCAAAGAGCGGCACATCGCGCACCAGCAGATCCCGGATCTCCAGCCGGCCCTGCCAGATCTCCGGCCGCACCGGGCCGTCCGGCTCGACCGAGCGCAGGCGGAGCACCCCGCCCTCCGCCCGGCGGGTCTGACCGAGGGCCGCGAGGATCGCGCCCACATTGTCGCTCTCCGCTTCGAGATCGAGGCCCTCGTCCGAGCGGCCGAAGCGCAGCGCGAACGGCCCGTCCCCGACCGACCCGTCAAGCCCGGCGCGGCGCAGCTGGCGCCCGTCATGATCGAGGATCGCCCGCAGGTCCATGATCGGCGGCCCCAGTATCTCCGGCGCCGGTGGCAGGGCCTGCGCCTGCGCGATCTCCAGCGCCAGCAGGATTGGCGGGCCCGGTTCGGCAGGCACCACCTCGCCGGCGGGCGGGGCTACCCCCTCATAACGCTCGATCATCGCCAGCAGCGGGGCGAGATTGAGCCGTGCACCGCTGAGGTTGACGACATAGCCGGCATCCCCTTCGGCCGCCAGCGTGCCGGAAAGGGACGTGCCCGGGGCCGTCAGCTGGCTCAGCTCAAGGCTGGCAAGACCGAGTTGGCCCGCCTCATCGCTGCGCAGTTCGGCCCGCCCCCGCGCCTGCACGCTCGCTGTTTCGAGTTCGAGCCGGTCGAGGCGCGGCGCGCGTCCCTCATCATCGCGCAACAGGAAGGCGGCGCGGGCCGGCTCCCCCGGTGGCTTGTCCAGGCCGATCCAGGGCAGGCTGAGCCGTGTGGGGGTGAGATCAAGGCTGCCCTCGACGACGCTGTGCCCGTCCTCAAAGACGGTGAAGCCCGCCTCGATCCCGTGTCGTCCGGTCATCACGCCGGGGGCATCGAGCCCCAGCTCGGCGCGCGCCGGCCCATCCATCCGGCCATCGAGCCGGAGGGAGGTGCGCGGGGCACCCTCGTCGGGCGTGAACACCTCCTCCCAGGTGAACGCCACCGGCGAGCCGAAGAACCGCCCGGAGCCCGCCGCCTCCAGCGTCGCGGTATCCACCCGCATGGTCACCGCGGCTTCGCTCAGATCGCCGCCCAGCAGGATGTCGCGCGCCGTGACCTCGGCGAGATCGGCTTCCGCCAGCACCCAGACCTCCTCAAGCTCCAGCGTGCCGCGCAACGGGAACTTGAACTGCACCCGGGTGCGCGCCTGACCGGTCACCTGATCGGGGCTCAGCCCAAGTGCAGAGACATAGCCGAGGCGCGGCCGGTCCAGCACCGCCAATGCTGCTTCCAGCGGGCTCTCCAGAACGAGGTCGAGATGGATGCGATGATCGCTGCCCATCAGCCCGGTGATGGGCGCCTTCCCCTCGATGAGCCGGATCGGGCCGGCTTCGGCGCGGGTCAGGGTGATGTCGAAGCTCTCCTGATCAAAGACCGCCCGGCCCTCCACATTCTGTGCCTGCGGCATGCCGGTCATGAAGTGCACTTCCGCGCCCGAAAAGGCGAGCGTGCCGCCCAGCTCCTCGATCGTCATGCCACCGGCCGGGTCGCGTGCAAGCCGGGCGCGGGCCTCGCCCGTATCGGCCTTGCCGGCGCGAATGTTGGGGACGATCCAGTTACGCCCACCGGCCGGCATCATCGGCGGCCACCATGTCCTGAGGGCGGTGACCGGCAGATCGCGCAAGCCGGCGACGAGATCGGCCCGGACGCTGCCGTCGGACGTCCAGGCGAGGTCGCCGGAGAGGGAGAGTTCGGGCGGATCGCCGGGGAGCGGATCATCGACGATGGGGGTCAGCCTCAGCGCAGCGATCTCGGCCCGGCCCGCCCCCAGATCGACCCGGCCCTGCAGCGCGCCACCGGCCACCGGCACCGGCAGGGGATAGAGATCGGGCAGGTCGATCAGACCGGCGCCCAGCTGCAGGTCAAGGCCGATCTCGCCACGCAGGGCAGCCCGGTCGAGCAGGATGTCGGCCACGCCTGAAAGCGGCGCATCAAGGGCCGCGAGCGGGGCGAGGGCGGGGTCCCAGTTCGCCAGCGCTGCCGGCCGCAGAGCCTCGATGGCAAGGCGCAGGGCCGCCCCCTGAAGATCGGCACGGATGGTGCCCTCAAGCCGGGCGATGCCCGCCGGCTGTGCCAGCGGGTCGAGCACCGCCTGCGCCTGCACGCTCAGCGTCGTCTCGGCGAGACCGAGGCGGGCGGCGATCCCGGGCAGGATGAGCGCGCGCCCCTGCGCATTCAGAAGGGTGATCCGGCCCTCGCTGAGGACGATCTCGTCCAGCCGGGCCAGCGGTCCGCCCGCCGCCCGGGTCGTGAGCCAGAGGCGGATGAGGGTGGCGGCGTCAAGCCGGGCGGCATCGCCGTCACCAACCGCGCCGGCGATCTGCAGATCGATACGGCCATCGGCACCGGCGGAGAGGGTGATGTCACTGCCCTCGACGAGGATACGGGTCGGGGCGAGCCTGCCCCGCAGCAGCTCGGACACCGCGAGATCGACACCGATCTCGTCGACCGCGAGCATCCGCGATTCCCCGATACGGGCAAGCCGCACATCGACGAGGCGCAAATCGACGCCGCGGGCGACCCCTTCCCATGTCAGTGCTGCGCCCCCGATGGACAGCGCCAGATCCGGCCGGGTCGCATCCCGCCCTGCGGGTTGCAGGGCGGCCTCGATATGCGGGCGGGCGAAGCCGAGATCGATCGGGCCCTGGGAAAGCCGCCATGCAAGCCCCCCGGTCGCGATCAGCGCCAGCGCGGCCAGCATCGCCACCCCTTCGAGCAGCACGATCCGGCAGCGCGGGCCGGTGAGGGCGCGCCCGCAATGCCGCAGCAGGCTGGACAGCCGCCTCATCGGTCCGCATCCTCCCGGCCATGACCGCGCCGCGTGCCCAGCTGCCTTGTCTGCCCGTTGACGACGCCCTGGCTGCCGCTGCCAGGGAACGTGTCGAGCGCGAACGCGCCCGTCTGGCGCAGGCGATGGCCGCCATCGATGCCGGTCCCGCCTTCGAGGCGGTGCTGGCCGACAGGGCCCGGGGGGCAGCCCTTGAGGGCATCCTCGCCGCCAGCCCGCACATCACCCGGCTGATGATCGAGGCGCCGCAGCTCACCCTTGATGCGCTCGATGCCCTTGCGGGCGACAAGCCGGCGGTGCGTCTGCATGCGCTGGCGCATGAGCAGCTGGAGGCGTTCCGGGAGGCACGCCCCGGCATGTCCGCGACCCTGCTGATGCGCGCGTTGCGCCAGCTCAAGAAGCGGGTGGCCCTGCTGACCGCGCTGGGCGATCTGTATGACGCCTTCTCGCTGGAGGATGTGACCCATACGCTCAGCCGGCTGGCGGAGTTGAGCGTACAGAGCGCCCTCGCCGAAGGCTGCCGGGCCGCGGCCGCGCGCGGCCAGATGACCCTGCCCGATGCCGCGGCGGAGCCCGGCTGGGGGGGTGAGGACAGCGGGATCGTCGTCCTTGCCATGGGCAAGCTCGGCGCGGGCGAGCTGAACTATTCCAGCGATATCGACCTCATCGTGTTCTACGATCCCGATGCCCTGCCCGCCGCCGCAGAGGCAGGCCCGGCCAAGGCGGCGATCACGGTGACCCGGGAAATGGTGCGTCTGCTCGACGAGCGCACCGCCGACGGCTACGTCTTCCGGTGCGATCTGCGCCTGCGCCCCGACCCCGGCTCCACGCCGGTGGCCATCTCCCTCATCGCCGCTGAAACCTATTATGCCAGCGTCGGGCAGAACTGGGAAAGGGCCGCGATGATCAAGGCGCGCGCCATAGCGGGCGATGAGATCGTCGG
>CAZPBH010000224.1:0-4260 GCA_964584645.1 uncultured Rhodospirillales bacterium
CGCGGTCGATGGCATCCTGCCCGATGGCCTGCCGCGTGGCTGTGGGCTGAGCTGCGGCTGGCGCGGAGACATCTGGTGCCGACGACCCGGCCGCCGCTGCCGCAACGCTCGAGGCATCCTGCGGCGGTGCTGTCGTCACCGATGCGGTCGCTTGAGACTGACCTTCGCCGCTTTCCGCAGGTGCCGGGCCGGCCGCTGCCGCCGCCTCGGCAGGCGGTGCGGGCTCAGCCAGGGGCTGGACCGCCTGAGAGCCGTCTTCGGTGACAGATGCATCTGCAGTTCCGGTAGCCTCGCCCGCGGTCCGGTTGGCAGCCGGAACGGTGTCGGCGCCCGGCACAGAGGGTGCCGCTTCAGCGCCGGAGGAGAGCGACGTTCCCTCTGCACCAGGTTCGACGGCGGCCACCGGCGCGGGCACCTCCGTGGTCATCCAGCTTCGCAGCGGCGACCACTCGGCCCGGCCAGCATACCAGGTGCCGTAGAGCACGGCGATCAGCAGCAATCCCAGCACCAGCACGGTGGCTCCAGGCGATTGCGCGGTCGGCTGGGGTGTTGGCAGATAGAGATGAGGGGCGGCCGTCAGGCCCCGCATCTCGCTCTTGAACTGTTCCAGCATGGCATTGCCGTCGAGACCGAGATAATCGGCATAGCTCCGCAGAAAGCCCATCGCGTAGGCGTTGCCCGGAAGGTCGCCAAGGCGTCCCTCCTCGATGGCGGCCAGATGTCGCGGCTTGATGCGCAGATCGGCGCCGATCTGTTCCAGTGCGCCGCCAAGCTCCAGCCGCGCCTCGCGCAGCCGGTCGCCGACACGCGGATTTTCCTGACCCGTCATGGGAGCCTCGGACCCGTCGATGAACAAGAGCGGGATCGCGATGGCTGGCCCTCACCGCCGCGTGACCCGGTGGATGTCAGATGGTGATGCCGGTCCGCTTGTGACCACCCTTTTTAGAGCGATGGCACGCTAAAGGGAGAGCCCCCGGCCCGGCACCACGCTGTCGAGAACCACATTGCGGTCATGGGCGAAGGCGCGCAGATCGGGCCGGATGGTCGTCGCCCGGCTGTCGAGCTTCCGGGCCAGAAAGGGCTGCAGCCGCGCACAATCAACACTGCGCACCATCTGCTTGACCGCGCCCAACGCATGGGGGGCCACCGAAAGGCTCCTGTAGCCGAGCCCGATCAGGGCCATCGCCTCCAGCGGCCGCGAGGCCATCTCGCCGCACAGCGTGGCGGGCCGCCCGGCGCGGGCCGCGCGCTCGGCGATATCGCGCAGCACCCGCAGGAAAGATGGCGATAGCGGATCATAGCGCTGGGCGACGCGCTGGTTCTCCCGATCAGCGGCAAAGATGTACTGGATCAGATCATTCGTCCCGACCGAGATGAAATCCACAGAGGCCAGCACGTGATCGAGCTGCCAGAGCAGCGAGGGCACCTCGACCATCACGCCCACCTCCAGCTTCTCGGGCATGGTGCGGCCGGCGTTGCGGGCACGGTCAAGCTCGAGATCGACGAGGCGTCTGGCGAAGTCGAGCTCACCGATATCGGCGATCATCGGGAACAGGATACCAACCGGACGCCCGGCCGCGGCATGGATCAGGGCCCGGATCTGGCCCCGCAGCATCGAGGGCCGGTCGAGCCCGATACGAATGGCCCGCCACCCCAATGCCGGATTGCGGTCATGGGTTTCGGGAAAATAGGGAAGGCGCTTGTCGGCGCCGACGTCCAGGGTCCGGAAAACGACCGGCTTGCCCTTCGCCTGATCGAGGATCTCGGCATAAAGCTCGGTCTGCGCCTCCACCTCGGGATAGGCAGCCCGGACCATGAACGGGATTTCCGTCCGGAACAGCCCGATTCCATCAGCACCACCTTCATGCAGGGCTGCGGTTTCAACCGCGAGGCCGGCATTCACCATCAGCCGCACCGGCAGGCCGTCCAGGGTGACCCCGGGAAGATCGCGCAGGGCATGGCCGACATGGCTCCGCGCCAGCCGGGCGGCGGCTGCGCGCTGATAGGCCTCGAGGATGTCCTCGGCCGGACGGACATAGACATGGCCCTGATCGCCATCGACGATCAGCTGGTCGAGCGGCTCGATCTGCTTCAGGGCGCTGGCGCAGCGTCCGACCACGGGGATGTCCATCGCGCGGGCGACGAGCGCCACATGGCTCGCCATCGAGCCCTCTTCCAGCACCAGCCCGGCCAAACTTTCCCGGTCGTAATCGAGCAGCTCCGCCGGCCCCATCGAGCGCGCGACGAGCACGATCTGATCGGGCATCGTGCCCTCCAGCCGGGCCGCCTGGCGACCGGCGAGATGGGAGATGAGCCGCGCCGTCAGATCCTCGAAATCCTGCAGGCGCTCGCGCAGATAGGGGTCACTCATCCGGCCCATGCGCACCCTGAGACCGTCCTGCACGCGCTGGACGGCCGCCTCGGCCGTCAGGCCCTGCAGGATCGCAGCACGGATGCGCGCGATCCAGCCGCGGTCGGAGGCGAACATCCTGTAGGTCTCGAGGATGTCGGTCTGGTCGGAAAGGCCGGAATCGCGGGAGGATTCAAGCAGATCGTCAATCGAGCGATGCATCGCCGAGAGCGCCTCGTCGAACCGCGCGAACTCGACATCCGGGTCCTCCGCGACGACCTCGCGCACCACCGAGGTCGGCTGGTGCAGGATCGCGGTGCCGACGGCGACGCCACCATGGACCGGCAAGCCCTCCAGCCGCCGCGGCAACAGCCCGGGATCGCTTCCCGCCGCCGCCTCTTCCGGGCTGATCAGCTCCCCCGCCGCGACAAGCTCGGCAACGAGCATCGCGATGGTCTGAAGCACTTCCACATCGGTTTCGCTGTAGAGCCGCTCGGTCGCGTTCTGGAGGGTCAGCACACCGCGCACCCGACCGCCGCGCAGGATCGGAACGCCGCACAGGGAGCGATAACGGTCCTCGCCCGTCTCCGGCCGATAGGCGAAGGCCGGATGACCGCGCGCCTGCGCCAGCGCCAGCGGCTGGCCGCTGGCCGCAATGTGCCCGATCAGCCCCTCCCCGACCCGCAGGCGGGTGCGTCGCACGGCATCCTGGTTGAGACCGACGGTCGCGAACAGCTCCAGCACCTCGCCGGCGCGCATGACATAACAGGAGCACACTTCAGCGACCATCTCGGCCGCGATGACGCTGACGATCTTCTGGAGCCGGTCCGAGGCCGAGCCGGCGCCGGCCATGACATCGCGCAGCCGCGCCATCAGCCGGCGCGGGGCCGGGTCCGCGCGGCCGGATCGGCCGAAGGGCTGGAGACGATGCCGGGATGTCGATTCGTTCGTCAGAGCCACGCCTCGATCCCCCAACCTCGAGCGGATCGCGTTCGGATTGAACGCGTTAATCCGCTCTGACTTATGATCAAACCAGACAAATTACCCGATCAGATGTTCCCGTCTGATCGGAATTTGCTCTGGCCTCGACCCGTCGCACACCGATCCAACCGGCATCGCCGGCCGCTTCATGCGCGCCTTCTCATATACGCACGCGCTGCCGCGACGTCCAGCCGCATGCCGTATCCGATTACCACACGCTCCAGTTGCGGTTAAACCGCCGGGCTCACCTCTTCGAGCCCATAGGCCGCATGCAGCGCGCGCACGGCCAGTTCGGTATAGGCCTCATCGACCAGCACGCTGATCTTGATCTCGGAGGTCGTGATCACCTGAATGTTGATGTTCTTTTCGGCCAGCGTGCGGAACATCTTCTGAGCGACCCCGGCATGGCTGCGCATGCCGACACCGACGACGGAAACCTTGGCGACATTGTCGGCTGTTTCGATGCGCCCGCCGCCGACCTTCTTGCGGATCTCCTCCAGTGCAGCGACCGCGCGCGGCAGATCGGCCCGCGCCACGGTGAAGGTCATGTCCGTGCTGGCCCCGTCGAGTGAGGTGTTCTGGACGATCATGTCGACATTGATCGCGGCATCCGCCAGCACACCGAAGACCTGGGCTGCGACACCGGGCTGGTCGCTGACATCGACGAGCGTGACCTTGGCCTCGTCGCGGCTGTGCGCGATGCCGCTGACCAGCGCCTGTTCCATGGATCGATCCTCTTCTGCGACAACGGTTCCGGGAAGCGCGCTGCCCACCGGTTCCTCGAAGGTCGAGAGAACCTGAAGTGGAACACGGCGCTTCATCGCCAGCTCAACCGCCCGGGTCTGCAGGACCTTGGCGCCGAGCGAGGCCAGTTCAAGCATTTCCTCGTAAGTGATCCGGCGCAGCTTGCGGGCGCGGGCGACAATGCG
>CAZPBH010000225.1:0-2118 GCA_964584645.1 uncultured Rhodospirillales bacterium
GGGGCACCATCGGGGGACCATTAGGGAGCACCCTGCCCGAAGCAGGGCTGCCCGCCCGGATGGACCGTCCGAATGGATGGCGCCCGCCGCGCCTCGTCCCATATGCTGTAATTGACGGCGAATCGGGGGCGCCGGTCGCCGAAAGCGCCCTGCATGACCAACCAGCATTCCCCCATGGCCCTCAGCGACATCCAGCTTCATCGCGGCGATCTGCCCGACGACCTCGCCCTTGGGCCCGTGCTCGCCGTCGATACCGAGACGACGGGCCTCAACCCCTTTCGCGACCGGCTGTGCGTGGTGCAGCTCTCTGATGGCAACGGGGTGGCCCATCTGGTGCAGTTCCCGCCCGGGGAGATGGCCGCGGCGGCCCCCAATCTGGTGCAGGTGCTGGCCGACCCGCAAAGGCTGAAGATCTTCCATTTCGCGCGGTTCGACCTCGCGATCCTGCACCGGCGGCTCGGCGTCCTGCCGCAACCGGTCTACTGCACCAAGGTCGCCTCGAAGCTGGTTCGCACCTACACCGACAAGCATGGCCTGAAGGAATTGTGCCGGGAGGTGCTGGGGGTGGAGGTCAGCAAGCAGCAGCAGAGCAGCGATTGGGGCGCAGCCGAGCTGACCAACGACCAGCTGAGCTACGCAGCCCAGGATGTGGCCTATCTGCATGCCCTGAAGGACAGGCTGGACGCCATGCTGCTGCGCGAGCGGCGTGCCGAGCTTGCCTCGGCCTGTTTTGCCTTCCTGCCCGCGCGCGCCCTGCTGGACCTCGGTGGATGGGACAATCCCGATCTCTTCCAGCATTGAGGCGCGCGCCGCGCCGGGCGCCCTGATGGCGCCGGATCGGGCACGCCCGCCCGAGCCCGGCCGAGAAGCCGCGCCGAGCAACAGCCGTCCTGACACGTTGAGCCGTCTGATGGCCAGCACCCAGCGTCGCCGGGGGGCCGCGACCGGAAGCCTCCATTCACGACGTGTGCGGGCGCTGCGGGTCGTGTTCCCGATCGCCGCCATCGCCGGATTCCTGGCCCTGATCGTCATCTGGCAGACGAACGCCCCGCCGGGCCAGAGGCTAATGCCCGGCATCGCGCCCGCCCCTGCCCCCGAAGGTACCGACGGAACGGCGGCCGGGACCGGCCTGCCGGCAGAAGCTGCAGCCACGGGCGCCAGCACCCCGCCGCCCTCGATGGAATTGCTGGAGACCCGATTCGCCGGACGCGATCAACAGGGGCGCCCCTATGCCGTCACCGCCCGGCGTGCCGTGCAGGCGACCGGTGCTACCGGGTTCGTCGATCTCGCCGACCCGCAGGCTGAGATGACGCTGGAGGCCGGGGCACGTCTTGATGCCCGGGCGGCCAGCGGCCGCTATTACGAGAGGGCGGGCGAGCTTGTGCTGCGCGGCGGGGTCGCCGTTGCGCATTCCGAGGGCATGGAAATCCACACCGAGGCGCTGGCGGTCGATGTCAACGCGTTGCAGGCGACGACCGACCACAATGTGCGCGCCTTCGGGCCGGCCTTCGATCTGGAAGCGGCGGGGATGAGCGTGATCGATGCCGGCAACCGGGTGGTTTTCTGGGGTCCGGCCCGGCTGATCGTCTCGATGCCCGGGCAGCCCGCGGCTGCTGAGGCGGAGACAGCACCATGATCCGGTTCCTGGCCCCCATATTCCCTTGTGTGTTTGGGGTGTTCCTTTGGGCGCTGCCGGCACAGGCGCAGGAAGCAGCGGCGCCGCCGATCGAGATCGTCGCCGATGGCGCGCTGGAATGGCTGCGCGAGGAACAGCTCTATGTGGCGCGCGGCAATGCGCTGGCGACCCGCGGAAGCTTGAGCGTGGGCGCCGACCGCCTGACCGCCTCGACGCGCGAGGGGGCAGACGGGCAGCTCGTCATCACCCGTCTCGGCGCCGAAGGCGATGTCCGGCTGAGCGATCCCCCGCTGTCGGCCCGTGGCGGGCAGGGGGTCTACGATCTCGACGAAGGGGTCGCCGTGCTGTCAGGCACGGGACTCGCCATGAGCACCGCCGAGGGCGAGCTGACGGCCCGCGACAGCATCGAATATTTCGAGCGAGAGGCCCTTCTGGTCGCCCGCGGCGAGGTGCGGGTCTAGCAGCCCGACGGCCGCAGCCTG
>CAZPBH010000225.1:2128-4240 GCA_964584645.1 uncultured Rhodospirillales bacterium
GCGCGCCGATGTCGTCACCGCACGGCTCGATGCATCGGGCCGGATCACCCGCATCGATGCGCTGGGCGATGTCGAGATCCGCAACGGTACCGACCGGATCCTTTCGGAAGAAGCCATCTATGATGTTGCCACCGGACGGGCCGAGGCGCTGGGCGATGTCCGGATCCTGCAGGGGCCCAATGTCTTGACAGGAGAGCGCGCCGATTTTCAATTCGAGACGGGGACGGCCCGTGTGTTCGGCGAATCGGGCCGGGCACGCGCGTTGGTCGTGCCGGGCAGCGGGGACGGGTCAGCACCATGAGCGGTGACAGGACGGGTTTGGCCGACGGGGCCTCTTCGGGCCAGCCGGCCGGCGGCGGCGGGCCGCGGCTGGTTGCCCGCAATGACGGGTTGGTGGCGACCCATCTCGGCAAGAGCTACCGCAAGCGACCGGTTCTGCGTGATGTCTCGGTGCAGGTACGCCGGGGCGAGGCGGTGGGTCTGCTGGGGCCCAACGGTGCCGGCAAGACCACCTGCTTCTACATCCTGACCGGTCTGATCCAGGCCGATACCGGCGCCATCGCCATGGACGGGGAGGATGTCACCGCCCTGCCGATGTACCGCCGTGCCCGGCTCGGCCTCGGCTATCTGCCGCAGGAGAGCTCGATCTTCCGGGGCCTCAGCGTCGAGGACAACATCCGCGCGGTGCTGGAAACGGTGGAGCCCGACCGCGACACGCGCGAGCTGATCCTGGGCGATCTGCTGGCCGAGTTCCAGATCAGCCATCTGCGGCGAACCTCCGCTCTGGCGCTGTCGGGCGGGGAAAGGCGGCGGGTCGAGATCGCCCGCGCGCTCGCCACCGGCCCGCAGATCATCCTGCTCGACGAACCGCTGGCGGGCATCGACCCCATCGCCATCGGCGAGATCCGGGAGCTGATATCGCGCCTGCGCGATCGCGGGATCGGCGTGCTGATCACCGATCATAATGTGCGCGAAACCCTCGATATCGTGGACCGCGCCTATATCCTGCATGACGGGCGGGTGCTGATGGAGGGCACGCCCGATGCCATCGTGGCGCATCAGGATGTGCGCCGCGTATACCTTGGAGAAAGATTCAGCCTCTAGACTGTGCGCATCAACCGGTTTTCGGTTGGCTCAGAAGAGGGTGGACAGGGTGATGTCAGGAAGGCGGAACAGCGCATGGCGCGCAGGGCGGGGGCAGCGATGAGCGTGACCCAGAGGCTCGATCTGCGACAGGCACAGAGCCTGGTGATGACGCCGCAGCTGCGTCAGGCCATCGCCCTGCTGCAGATGTCCACCGTCGAACTCGACCAGTATGTGGGCGAGGCGATCGAGGCCAACCCGCTGCTGGACCGCGATGACCCTGCGCCCGATGAGGGCGCCGGCGACCCGGCCAGCACGGCCGGCGAGCGTGATGGCCGTGACGACAACCCCGATGATTGGGAGGCCGATGCCTGGAGCCATGAGGGCGAGGATGGCCCGGCCATGGCGGTCGGCTATGAGGACGGCCTGGCTGGCATCAACAATGGTGCCCGCAACGGCTTCGAGGGCGGCGAGCTCGATCCCTTCGCCAGCCTCAGCGCCGCACCGGGGCTGCGTGCGCATCTGAGCGAACAGGCCGCCTGCGATCTGGAGGATCCGGCTGACCGGCTGATCGCCGAGCAGCTGATCGGGCTGATCGACGAAACCGGCCGGCTGGGCCCGGAATGGCGGGTGCTGGCCGATCAGCTCGGCACCGGACATGATCGCGTGGAAGCCGTGCTGGCCAAGCTGCAGCGCTGCGATCCGGCCGGCGTGTTCGCCCGCGATCTGTCGGAATGCCTCGCCCTGCAACTGCGCGAGCGCGACCGGCTGGACCCGGCGATGGAGATGCTGATCGATCATCTCGACCTCGTCGCCCGCGGCGAATTCGTTGCCCTGAAGCGCCTGTGCCGCGTCGATGGCGAGGATCTGCGCGACATGCTGGACGAGCTGCGCAGCCTTGATCCCAAGCCGGGCCTGCGCTTTGCCGACGACCGCCCGGTGGGGGTGGTGCCCGATGTGCTGATGCGCGCCGACGGGGCCGGCTGGCGGGTCGAGCTCAACACCGCGAACCTGCCGCGCGTGCTGGTC
>CAZPBH010000226.1:0-3900 GCA_964584645.1 uncultured Rhodospirillales bacterium
GGGGCCGGATCATCTCCATCACCAGCGTGGTCGGGGCAACCGGCAATGCGGGGCAGGCGAATTACGCCGCCAGCAAGGCGGGGCTGACCGGCATGACCAAGGCACTGGCGCAGGAAGTCGCCAGCCGGGGTATCACGGTGAACTGCGTCGCTCCGGGCTTCATCCGCACCGCGATGACGGACGCTCTCGACGACGCGCAGCAGGCCGCGATGATGGCGCGCATTCCCGCCGGCCGATTCGGGGCGGCCGAGGATGTCGCGGCGGCCGTGCGCTATCTGGCGAGCGAGGAGGCGGGCTATGTCACGGGCGCCACCTTGCATGTGAATGGCGGCATGGCGATGCTGAACTGACGCGCCCACATTCGGTCGCGCTGGCCATCCCGAAACGGCTGTGATAAGGCGCGGCCTGCAGGTTGGCATGGCGGCATCCGCCGCCGGACCCCGGCCCCGCGTCCCACATCAACATCCGGCCTGCCCTGGCATAGGTGCCGGGCATGGGCCAACCCCGAGAGCCGTCATCATCGGGCGGCACATCAGATCGAGAAAGGAAAGAGCATGAGTGATACGGCCGAACGGGTGAAGAAGATCGTGGTCGAGCATCTGGGCGTCGAGGAAGACAAGGTCACCGACGATGCCAGCTTCATCGAGGACCTCGGGGCCGACAGCCTCGATACGGTGGAACTCGTGATGGCGTTCGAGGAAGAATTCGGTGTGGAGATTCCCGACGACGCGGCCGAGAAGATCCAGACCGTCAAGGATGCGATCACCTTCCTCGACAGCGCCAGCTGAGGCCGCTGCGCCCGATCGGATGAGGAGCCGTCGATGAGACGTGTGGTCGTCACCGGGCTTGGGCTTGTAACCCCTCTTGCCCATGGGGTCGAGGCCTCCTGGGAACGGTTGGTTGCGGGCCGGTCCGGCATCGGGGCGATCACCCGATTCGATTCTGCCGATCTTGCCTCGAAGATCGCTGGCGAGGTGCCGCTTGGCGACGGGTCGGATGGCACCTTCGATGCGGCCGCGGTCGTCGCACCGAAGGACCGCAAGAAGATGGACGAGTTCATCCTCTACGGCATCGCCGCGGCGGATGAGGCGCTCGCGGCCAGCGGCTATCCCCTCGATAGCGAGGAGAAGCGCGAGCGGGCGGGAGTGATGATCGGCTCGGGCATCGGGGGGCTGACCGAGATCTACCGGACATCGCTACAGCTTGAGGAGGCAGGACCGCGGCGCATCTCGCCCTTCTTCATCCCGGCGAGCCTCATCAATCTCGTCTCGGGCCAGGTCTCGATGAAGCACGGGCTCAAGGGCCCCAACCATGCGCCCGTCACGGCCTGTGCGACCGGCACCCACGCCATCGGCGATGCCGCGCGCATGATCGCGCTTGGCGATGCGGACATGATGCTGGCCGGCGGGGCGGAAGCCGCGGTCAACCGCCTCGGCGTCGCCGGCTTTGCCGCAGCACGTGCCCTCTCGACAGGCTACAATGATCGCCCCGAGGCGGCGTCACGTCCCTTCGATCAGGGCCGGGACGGCTTCGTGATCGCGGAGGGCGCCGGCGTGGTGGTGCTGGAGGAGATGGAAGCGGCCCGTGCCCGGGGTGCCCCGCTGCTGGCGGAAGTCGTCGGCTATGGCATGTCCGGGGATGCCTATCATCTGACCGCTCCGGCGCCGGATGGCAGCGGCGCCTATCGCGCCATGCGGGCAGCGCTGAAGAACGCCGGGATCGCGCCGGAAGCCATCGACTATGTCAACGCACATGGCACCTCCACCCCGGCGGGCGATGTGATCGAGCTGGGCGCCGTGCGCCGGCTCTTTGAGGATAGCGGCGCCGATGTCCGCAAGGTCGCGATCAGCTCGACGAAATCCTCCATCGGCCATCTGCTGGGGGCCGCGGGCGCGGTGGAGGCGATCTTCGGCATTCTGGCGATGCGTGACGGGGTGATCCCCCCGACGCTCAACCTCGACAACCCGGCTGAGGGGTTCGAGGATCTGGATCTGACCCCCCATCAGGCCGCCCGCCGCCCGGTGCGCATGGTGCTCTCCAACTCCTTCGGGTTCGGCGGCATCAATGCGAGCCTGATCTTCCGTGTGCCGGACTGAGCGGTGAAGGTGGGGGCGCGCCTGCCGGTCGTCCTGGCCGTTGCTGCCGCGCTGATCATCACGGGCGCAGCACTGGCAGCCTATCTGGTCTGGAATGATCTGGCCAAGGGGCCAGGGCCCAACGCCGCCTTCACGCCCACCTTCATCGAAGCCGGCAGCTCGGTTCAGGAGATTGCGCGCCAGCTCGAGGATGAGGGCCTCATTCGCGACGCCCGAAGCTTCGAGCTTGTCGCACGGGTGACAGGCAAGGCGCGGGAGCTGAAGGCCGGAGAATTCGGCATCCCGGCACGCGCCAGCGCGCGACGGATCGTCGATATCCTGGCCTCGGGCGAGGTGCTGCGCCACGATCTCACGATACCCGAGGGGCTGACCTCGCAGCAGGTCGTCGATTTGCTCAAGGAGAACGAGCGGCTGACCGGGACCATCGAAACCGTGCCGGAAGAGGGGGCCCTGCTGCCCGAAACCTACCGCTATGCACGCGGTGACACGCGCTCTGGCATGCTGGCCCGGATGCGCCGGGCGATGGACCGGACGCTGGCCGAGGCATGGGAAGACCGGGCCGCCGACCTGCCCTTCGAGACACCCGAAGAGGCCTTGATCCTCGCCTCGATCATCGAGAAAGAGACCCATGTGGATGGCGAGCGGCCCAAGGTCGCCGGCGTCTTCATCAATCGCCTGCGAATCGGGATGCGCCTGCAGGCCGATCCGACCGTGATCTACGGGATCACGCTGGGCGAGGGGCCGCTGGGCCGCCGCCTGCTCAGGGACGATCTGCGCACCGAAAGCCCCTACAACACCTATCTGAACACCGGGCTGCCGCCGGGGCCGATCGCCAACCCGGGTGCGGCGGCGATCCGTGCCGCCCTCAACCCGGCCGAGCACGAGTATATCTACTTCGTCGCCGATGGCTCGGGCGGGCATGCCTTTGCCCGCACCCTGGCCGAGCATAACCGCAATGTCGCCGCCTGGCGGCGCGCACGGCGCAGTCGCTGAGGCCCGAGGCACAACCCGATCAGATGACTCCATCCGATCGGAATTTGCCCTAAAGGTTCTCTACCCTCGGCTTGCGGGGAAAGCGCTTCAGCGCGAGGTCGGTCCAGCTTATGGGCAGGGCCATGGCGCACCAGCCGGCGAGCCCCATCGGCCAGGGGAAGGCGATCCTCGCCTGGTTGCGCTCCAGACCGCGGGCGATGATCTCGGCCGCGCGTTCGGGCGTCTGAAGGAAGGGCATCCTGAACGTGTTCACGCGTGTCATGGGGGTCGCGACATAGCCGGGGCAGATCACCGACACACCGATCCCGGATGATGCCAGCTCGATCCGCCAGGCCTCGCCCAGCACCCGAACGGCGGCCTTGCTGGCGGAATAGGCGCTCGACCCCGGGATGCCCCGAAAGCCGGCGATGGAGGACATCAGCGCGATCTGGCCGCTCCCGCGTTCGGCCATCGCGGGCAGGAGCGGCAGGACGGTGTTGAGCACGCCCTCGACATTCACCGCCATGATCCGCCGCACCGCCCGGCCCAGATCATCGCCGACGCCCTCGGTACCCGCAGAAATGCCCGCATTGGCAATCACGCCTTCGACCGGATGCTGCGCATCGATCTGCTTCAGTTCGGCCGCCATCGCCTCCTGGTCGCTCACCTCCGCCAGATGGGTTGTGACGCCGGCCGCCCCGGTGCACGCCCCCGCAACCTCCCGCAGCCGGTCAGCATCCCGGCCGAACAGGGCAAGACGCCTGCCCGCCCGGGCATAGTGGAGGGCCAGTGCGGCTCCGAGCCCGGAGGAGGCGCCGGTAATCACGATATG
>CAZPBH010000226.1:3910-4233 GCA_964584645.1 uncultured Rhodospirillales bacterium
AAAGTCATGGATGTATCCCGTCCTCTTCAGGTGACCGTCGGCGAGCCCCTCCCATATCGGAAGGCGATGAGCGCAATCGAAGAAGCTGAACCGATCGTCCCGCAGGCGGCAACCATCCAGTCCATGACCGGCTTTGCCCGGGCTTCGGGCGAGGGCGGCGGGCTGCGCTGGTCCGCCGAGGCTCGCAGCGTGAACGCGCGCGGGTTCGACCTGCGCCTGCGCCTGCCCGCCGGGCTCGATCGGCTTGAACCGGCTCTGCGCGCCGGCGCAAAGGCCCGGTTCAGCCGCGGAACCATCAATCTCGCGATCCAGATCGAAACGCT
>CAZPBH010000227.1:0-4190 GCA_964584645.1 uncultured Rhodospirillales bacterium
GTGAAGCCTTGACGAAGCGAGATCGAAGAGATCGAAGCTGAGTTTAGGATGAACTTCTCAAACCCCGTAGGGTTGTCCAATGAGCCCTTGGTGAGCCAAGGCCGAACAGGCGCCGCTCGCGCCCCTGTTTCCTCTGTCGGAGGGTACATCGCGCGGCCGTCGATACAATCTGAGATCGGGCGGTCGTTCGACCGGTCGGGCGGCCGCCCACAAACTTCATCACAAGCAGAACACAAGGAAGGATCACCCATGGGTAAACTCGACGGCAAGGTGGCCCTCGTCACCGGTTCGGGCCGCGGCATCGGCCGCGAACTGGCGCTCAAGCTGGCCGCGGATGGCGCGTCGGTCGTCATCAACGATCTGGATGCCGAGCCGGCTGCCGAGGTCGTGGCCGCCATCGAGGCGCAGGGCGGCAAGGCCGTCGCCTGTGCCGGCAGCGTCACCGAGGAGGGCTTCGCCGACACCTTCGTGAACACCGCGGTGGAGAGCTTCGGCGGCGTGGACATCATCGTGAACAATGCCGGCTATACCTGGGACAACGTGATCCAGAAGATGAGCGACGAGCAGTTCCAGGCGATCCTCGACGTCCATCTCGTGGCGCCGTTCCGTATCCTGCGCGCCGCGGCAGGCCCGATCCGTGAGGCCGCCAAGAAGGAGGCCGAGGAGGGCCGCGAGGTGTTCCGCAAGGTGGTGAACATCTCCTCCACCTCCGGGGTGTTCGGGAATCCGGGGCAGGTGAACTATTCCGCCGCCAAGGCCGGGATCGTCGGCATGACCAAGACGCTCGCCAAGGAATGGGGACGCTACAAGGTCAACGTCAACGCGGTCGCCTTCGGCTACATCAAGACGCGCCTGACCCAGCCGCTGGGCGGCGACAAGGCCAGCATCGACGTTCAGGGCCGCGAGGTCGCCGTCGGCATCCAGCAGGAACGCATCGCCTACATGGAAAAGACCATCCCGCTTGGACGCGGTGGCTATCCCGAAGAGGCGGCCGGTGCGGTCTATCTGTTCTGCATCCCCGAATCCAACTACGTCTCCGGCCAGACGCTGGTCGTCAACGGCGGCAGCTGAGCCGTCCGCACGGGCGCGCGCCGCGGCTCGAGAGACAGCTTCCTCAGGGTTTCAGGGCGTGCCAGCGGCCGTCCTGACCCTGCGCCTCAACCCCGCCGGAGGTGCCGTGCCGCAGGCGCGAGGGCGTCAGCGGCGCCTTGCCGTGACCGCCCGGCAGGTCGAGCATGTAGACCGGCTGACACAGGCCGGAGACCGGGCCGCGCAGGCCATCAACCAGCCTCTGCCCTGTCTCCAGCGGCACGTGAAAGCCGGCCGTCCCGGGGGCGGGGTCGAGCTGGTGGAGGTAATAGGGCTTGACCCGATGGCGCACGAAGGCCCGCATCAGGGCCTCCAGCGCCTCGGGCGTGTCGTTGACCCCGCGCAGCAGCACAGACTGGCCGAGCAGCGGCATGCCGGCATCGGCAAGGCGCGCCAGCGCGGCCGGTACCGCGCCGGTGAATTCATCCGCGTGATTGGCATGGACGGCCATCCAGACAGCCTTCCCGCCATCAATCCCCGCACGCAGCGCCGCTACCAGCGCCTCGCTCACCCGGTCCGGATCGGCCATCGGCACCCGGCTGTGCACCCGGATCACGCCGAGATGGTCGATCCCGGCCAGAGCCTCGATCAGCGCGGCCAGCCGACGGGGTGCGAGGATCAGCGGATCGCCGCCGGTCAGGATGACCTCCCAGATGGCGGGATTCTTGCGGATGTAATCGAGTGCTGCCGCGATCTCCTCAGCGTTCAGGCCCGGGGTGCCACCGCCCACCTGCTCGCGCCGGAAACAGTACCGGCAATAGACCGCGCAGGCCGTGGTTGGCATTAGCAGCACGCGGTCGCGATAGCGATGGACGAGACCCTTGAGCGGGCTGTGGATGGCGTCGCCGATCGGGTCGGCCCGCTCATGGGGTGCCGTCTGCAGCTCGGCCGCTTGCGGCACATATTGGCGGGCGAGCGCGCCATCGGTCCCCCCGGCCGTGATCCGGTCGGCGAGATGCGGCGTGATCGCCACCGCATAGCGCCGTGCCACCTCTTCAAGTGCAGCTTCATCGGCCGGCGCGGCCAGCCCGGCTGCCACGACATCGCGGGCGGAGACCAGCCTTGCACGGGCCGTTTGCGGGTCGCCCATGCTTGCCGAGGGCGCCGCCGCGCCATAGGGTGAGTGTCGATCCGAAAGAGGAGCTTGTGCGGGTGCTGCCCGAAATTCCGTCATTGCTGCTGGGTCCGATCCTCGCCTCGACGCTGGCCTGCGGCGCGGCCCCGGCGCCGGCCGTCACGGTCGATGTCGTCACCGCGCCGGCGCGGATCAATCACGAGCGCGGCATCGCCGCCCTTCAGACCGTGCCGGTCGGCCGTCCCGCGCGTCCCGGCCATGGCGCGCATGGCGATCATCTGCCCGAGGGCATGACGGTGTCCGGGCTGATGTCGGGGCGTATCGAGATCGCCAGCGATATCGGCTTCGGGCTGCGGCGCTGGCCGGAACAGGACCGGGTCTGCGCCTGGATCGCCGATCTGTCGATCACCATCCATGTCCAGCCGGAAATCTTCATCGCCCGCGAATATGCCCCCGACACCTGCGAATATCAGGCGGTGCTGGAGCATGAGAACAAGCATGTGGCCATGGATCGCTGGATCGCCCATGCCTATCAGCGCCGTTTCCGCAACGAGATGACGGCCCTTGTCGAGGGGATCGGCATGCGCGGGCCGATGACGGAAAGCATCGAGGCGCAGGTGCTCGACCGGATGAGTGCCCATGTGCAGGCCACCCTCGACGAGGTCACGGCCGAGATGTTCCACACCCGCGATGTGCGCCAGCGCGAGATCGACAGTCTTGAGGAATATCAGCGGGTCACCGCGCAATGCGATGGCTGGCTGTCGGAAGCGGTCATGGCGCCGCCGGCGCCTCTGGCGCGCTAGAGCAAATTCCGATCAGATGGAATCATCTAATCGGAAAATTTGTCTAGCTTTATAATAAGTTAGAGCGGATTCACGCGTTCAATCTGAACGCGATCCGCTCTAGGGGCGTCACCTTCGGCTGCCGCCTCCTCGCCGCCGAGGGCGGCCAGATCGGCCAGCAGGCTGTCATGGGCGGGGGTGTCGGGCTCCATGGCTGCGAGCACACGCTCCCAGTCGGCGCGCGCGGCCTCGACCTCGCCGGTCGCGGCATGGCCAAGCCCCCGGAGATAGAGCACCTGCAGATCCTCGGGCCGTGCGGCGGCCAGCTTTCGCGCCAGATCGAGAAAGGGCTCACCCAGATTGGCCGGGTCGAAGCCGGCCAGCGCCAGCCAGGTATCGGCGATCTGCATCAGGGCTGCGTCATCGGCGCCGGCCGCCGCCTCGGCACGGGCGAGTGCCGCCTGTGATGCCGCCTGCTCGCCAAGGACGGCGCGCGCACGGGCAAGGCGCAGCCAGCCTTGCACATTCTCGGGCTCTTCCTCGTTCAGCCGGGCTTCCAGCCCCTCCACCATGGTGCCGATCATGGCCGCGCGATCTTCCTCGATCATGTCCATGAAGGCGGCCTGGGTCTCCGGGTCGAGCGCCGGCGCGATGGCGGGCGGCTCCGGGTTCATGACAAGCGGAGCGCGGAGCGGGTCGGTCAGGTCGGGGCGGCCCAGCAACAGATAGAGGCCAAGGGCGGAAAGGGGCAGGACAATCATCAGGCCGGTCAGCAGGGCCTTGGGCGGGGCTTCGGATGGCGGCGGTTGCGGGCCGCCCTCCGGCACGGCCAGCAGGCGCCGGGCGATCTCCCGCCGCGCCGCCGCGGCCTGATCGGGGGCAAGGCGCCCGGCCGTCAGCTCCTCGTCGATCTCGGCGATCTGGCTCCGGTAAAGCTCCGCAGCGGCTTCTTCCGGCGCCCGGGCCGGACCGCGCCCGAGGCCGGGGCGGGTCAGCCAGCCGACCAGCAGGGCGGTCATCAGCCCGCCCAGGATCATCAGCACTGTCATGCGTCGCCTTGAGGGGCTGCGAGCCGCCGGTTCAGGATGGCCTCTTCCTCGGCCGAAAGCTCGGGCTCGGCAGCGGCCTCGGCGCGATGGCGCATCACCCGCACCGCCACGATCCCGCCCACCAGCAGCACCGCGAAGGGCGCGAACCACAATGCGAGTGTCGCCGGACCCAGCACCGGCGCCATGCGGATGACA
>CAZPBH010000228.1:0-2107 GCA_964584645.1 uncultured Rhodospirillales bacterium
GCTCACGGATACGGGACGTTCACAACCGGGCGGTTCACAACCAGGCCTGGCCTGCGCGCGCGGCGGCCAGCGCACGGAACTGCCCTTCAAGCCGCGCCGTCATCGCGCTCACATCCCCGCCGGCCTGCTGCGCCAGCTCGGGGCCTGTCGGCGGCTGGACCGCGATCTCGACCGTCAGCGGCAGGGGAAACACCGCACCCTTGGGCAGCACCTTGCCCATACCGTGCAGGAAAACAGGGATGAGCGGGATCTCCGGGCGGGCCTGCATCAGGCGTGCGACACCGGTCCGGAAAGGCTGGATCTGCTCGGGCTCGCCGCGCGTGCCCTCGGGATAGAGGATCAGTACAGCCCCGGCATCCAGCGCTGCCAGCGCCGGCGCCAGCGGGTCGGACCGTGCGCCTTCACCGGCTTCTTCGGCGGGACGGCTCCGCTCGATGGCGAGAATCCCGTAGAGGTGGCGGGCCATCCAGCCGGTCAGGCTCGGTTTCAGGAAATAGTCCGCGGCGGCCAGCGGATGGACGTGACGCAGCAGGCCCAGCGGCAGCAGGGCCATCAGGGCCGAGGTGTCGAGATGGCTGTTATGGTTGGCGACAAGGATCGCCGGACCCTTGCGCGGCAGGTGCTCACGCCCGGAGACCCGCATGCCGATCCAGCCATGCATCACCGGGCGCACGATCAGCGCGAACCAGAGCTGCTGCGCAAGGCGCAGGGGGCCGGGGGGAGGGGGCGAGGTCATGAATAGGCGAAGAACCGGGTGACGTGCAGGAAGAGGGGGGCGGTGAACAACAGGCTGTCCAGCCGGTCGAGCAGGCCGCCATGCCACGGGATCAGCGTACCACTATCCTTGATCCCGACATCACGCTTGATCGCCGAGAGGGTCACATCGCCGAAGAATCCGGCGAGCCCGAGCAGGCCACCGATGGCAGCGCCAGCGACCGGGCCGAAGGGGGTCAGCCAGGGTGCCAGCACCGCCCCGACCAGCGTGGTGACCAGCAGCCCGCCGGCAACACCGCTCCATGTCTTTCCGGGCGACACCTTCGGGGCAACCCTTGGTCCGCCGAGCGCGCGGCCGACAACATATTGGCCGATATCGCCGACAGCCGTGAGGGTGAGCAGAAAGATCAGCAGCGCGCTGCCTGTCACCGGCCCGGCGCCGGGCCGTGCCGGTGCCGCCGGCGGGACGGCCAGGGCCTCGGGAAGGATCGCGACATAGGCGGCATGGCCAAGGGCGAAAACGCAGGCCGCCAGCGCCCATTGCAGCCTTGCGAGGGCCGCGAGGAAGCCCTGCGTCTGGCCCTTCAGGACCATCGCCATGGGAAGCACCATGAACATGTAGACCGGCACCAGAATGATGAAGAAGCCATAGCGCCCGGCCCCGATCAGCAGGAACTGCACGGGAACGGCCAGGAACACCAGCCAGAGCACCACCCTGTCGGCATGCCGGCCGGGGCTGAAGGACAGGAATTCCCGCAACGCCAGGAAGCTGGTCAGCGCCAGCAGGGCCACGACCCAGCCGGGACCGGCGACGAGGGCAAGGCTCAGCGGCAGCAGGATGAGCGCCCAGCCCAGCATCCGGCGCTGCAATTCGCTGCCACCGGGTGTGCGGGACGCAACCAGCGCTGCCGCCAGCCACAGGCCCCAGGCAGCTGTGAGCGCCATCAGCGTCACCGGATCGAAACTTCCCTTCATCCGGCGCCGCTGTCTTCAGAGATGACTGTGAAGGGCAGCGCGCAGCCTGTTGAGAACCGTCAGAACGCCCAGTGCCAATACCGCACCCAGCAGCGGCGCCAGCCACGGATCCGGGGACAACCCCAGACCCAGTGCCAGCGCCACGGTACCCAGCACCAGTGCCCGATCCGCCTTACCCATCGGTCCATCATAGCGCCTCGGCGCGCCGATCTGAACCGCCATCACCCCGGCAAGTTCGGTCAGCACGGCGACAAAGCCCAGGCCGATCATCAGGGAACCCGCCAGGCCCGGCAGGGTCAACGCGAAGGGGAGGATGATGGCCAGATCGCTCAGCACATCCCCCATTTCGTTGAGCACCGTTCCGCTGGCGCTCGGCTGCGTCAGCTTGCCCGCGATCAGCCCGTCCATGGCGTTGAGC
>CAZPBH010000228.1:2117-4190 GCA_964584645.1 uncultured Rhodospirillales bacterium
TGAGCACCATGCGCACCAGCAGGACGGCCGGCAGGGCGAGCAGAACCGCGCTGCCAGGTGCCAGAATCATGAGCCCGGCCCAGCCCACACAGAGCAGCAAACTGGCAAGGGTGACGGCATTGGCGCTGATCCCGACCCCGTGCAGCCGGTTCGCGAGCGGCGTCAGCAATCGCCGGAATGCGGGCTTGAACCGATAGACGCTGAACACCAGCCTGCCCCCTTGCGGAAGGCCGCTTGCGGACTGGCCGTCGCGCTGCAGCCTTCTCCATCGTTGTGCCCTCACCCAGCCATGGGTGTGAAGGTCATTGAATTATCAACGATATGCGGGAGATGAGGTCAAGCACAATCCGGTTAATGATCAACGGTGCCAAGGCTGACCTGCCGGGTTTCCGCCATTCTTGCCGGTGCCTGATGCCGGGGGCGCGCTCAGGCCGGAGCGGCGAGCGCGTTCACGGCCTCGTCGAGGGCCTTGAAGCTCGGCTGGTGCACACTCGGGACATTGCCGCGGCCGATCTCGATGGCGACCTGGGCGGCGTTGCCATGCAGATGGGCGACCAGAACGTCCTTGATGATCCTGTAGAACTGTGCCTCCTCGTCGACCACCTGCTGCAGGCGCTGCGCCATCGGCCCGACAAAGCCATAGGCGAGGAACACCCCGAGGAAGGTGCCCACCAGCGCCCCGCCGATCATGCCGCCCAGCACCTCGGGCGGTTCGCTGATCGAGCTCATGGTCTTGATGATGCCCAGCACGGCCGCGACGATGCCCAGGGCGGGCAGCCCGTCGGCGATCGCCTGCAGGGAGTGCTGGGGTGCCAGCGCCTCGTGATGATGCTTTTCCAGAAGCCGGTCCATCATGTCCTCGACCTGGTGCGGATCGTCGAGGTTCATCGAGGTCATGCGCAGCGTGTCGCAGATGAAGTCGATGGCGAAATGATCCTTCGCGATCTTGGGATATTCCTTGAAGATCGTGCTGTTTTCCGGGTCCTCGATATGCGGCTCGACCGCCATCAGGCCCTTCTGCTTGATCGTGCGTGTCAGGGTGAACATCAGGCACAGCAGATCCTGATAGTCCTTCTTCTTCCATTTCGGCCCGCTCATGACCTTGCCGACCCCGCCGCCAATGCCCTTGAGCGTGCCGGTGGAGTTACCGATCACGGTCGCACCCACAGCCGCCCCGCCGATCATCATGATCTCGAACGGGGCTGCCTTGATGATCACGCCGAACTTGCCGCCGGCCAGCATGAAGCCACCGAAGACCATGACGAAGACGATGATGATGCCGACGATCATCAGCATAACGGGTTCATCCCTGTCGCTGGGGTAAAGGACAGTCTCACTCTGCCCTGCAGGGATTTTCCGTTTCCTTAAAATCGAACCGGAGGTTGTGAGGGCCCGATGTTCCGAAGCTCCGGTTTTCTCGAAAACCTGGTCGGGCGCGGCGGTGCCGGGCGCTTCAGCTCAGGCTTGCCGGCAGCTTGAAGACGACGTTTTCCGCCCCGATCGAGACCGGCTCGACCGTCAACGCGCGCCGCTCCCGGCAGGCAGCGATCACATCCTCGACAAGCGTTTCGGGCGCCGAGGCCCCGGCGGTCAGCCCGATTGTCGAAAATCCGGCCAGCCAGGCCCAGTCGATGTCATCCGCCCCACGGATGAGGCGAGCCTCGCCAGCGCCATGGGCCAGCGCCACCTCCACCAGCCGGTTCGAGTTGGAGGAGTTGGCCGCGCCGATGACCAGCACCGCCTCGGCCCGACCGGCCATCTGCTTGACCGCCGCCTGGCGGTTGGTGGTGGCATAGCAGATGTCTTCCCTGCGCGGGGCAGCGATGGCAGGAAAGCGCTCCCGCAGGGCGTCAATGATCGTCGCGGTATCGTCGACGGAAAGCGTGGTCTGCGTGCAATAGGCGAGTTCGACCCCGTCGGGCACATCGAGCCGGGCCACGTCGGCCACGGTCTCGACCAGCCGGACCGCACCGGGCGGCAGCTGGCCCATCGTGCCGATCACCTCCGGGTGACCGGCATGGCCGATCAGGATGACGAGCCGGCCTTCGGCGGCATAACGCTCGGCCTCCCTGT
>CAZPBH010000229.1:0-4164 GCA_964584645.1 uncultured Rhodospirillales bacterium
CGATCCTGATGAACTTCCCGCGCTTCAACAAGATGAAGGGCATGGGCCAGATCGTCAGCTGGAGCGTGCGCGACGAGAGCCTGCACACGGCCTCCATCATCAAGCTGTTCCGCTCCTTCGTCCATGAGAACCCTGAGATCTGGGACGACGAGCTGGCCCGCGACCTCTACAAGGCGTGCGAGACCATCGTCACCCATGAGGATGCCTTCATCGACCTCGCCTTCGAGGTCTCCGAGGACATCGAGGGCCTGACCGCCGCCGAGGTGAAGGCCTATATCCGGTGGATCGCCGACCGGCGCCTTGGCCAGCTGGGCCTGCAGCCGATCTACCGGACGGAAAAGAACCCGCTGCCCTGGATGGATGCGATGCTCAACGGCATCGAGCACGCCAATTTCTTCGAGAACCGCGCTACCGAATATTCCCGCGCCGCGACCCAGGGCACCTGGGACGAGGCCTTCGACTGAGAGCGGCCGGAGGCGCGCGCAGACGCTGGCATCGCGGACGGCGCGCCCCACCTGATCGGGGCATGAGGATCGCGCTTTTCCCGCCCGTGCTGGCCCTGCTGCTGGCCGCGACCATGGTCACGGCCCCCCCCGCCCATGCCCAGAGCCAGGACCAGGACCAGGACCACGAGATCACCTGGGCCGCGCAGGGCGATGCGCTGACCTATGACCCCCACGGCCAGAATGAGGGGCGCACGCTGACGCTGCTGAAGCTGGCCTATGAGCCGCTGATCCAGCGCGCCCCCGATATGAGCCTGATCCCGGCGCTGGCGACGGCATGGGAGCTGGTCGCGCCCGATCTCTGGGCCTTCACCCTGCGCGAGGGCGTGCGCTTTCACGACGGCACGCCGCTGACGGCCGCGGATGTGGTCTTTTCGCTCAACCGGGCCCTGGCGCCGACCAGCGACATGAAGGGCAATATCGACAGCATCGTCGACATCAGCGTGGCCGAGGATGGCCGGGTGCGGGTCCGCACCGCCGGGCCGAACCCGATCCTGCCCGATCAGCTCACCAACATCTTCGTGATGTCGAGAGACTGGGCCGAAACCCATGGTGTCGAACAGCCCCAGAACCGCGCGGCTGGTGAGGAAACCTATGCGGTCCGCCATGCCAACGGCACCGGGCCCTATCGCCTGATCCTGCGCGAGCCCGATATCCGCACCGTCCATGAACGCAACCCCGACTGGTGGGGCTGGGACGCCTTCCCCGGCAATATCGATCGCGTGACCTTCCGGCCCCTTCCCAATGACGCGACAAGGATGGCGGGGCTCCTCTCGGGCTCGCTCGACATGGTGCTGGATGTGCCGGTGCAGGATGTCCGCCGGGTGCAGGCGACCCCCGGCCTCAAGGTGCAGGAGATCGCCGAGCTGCGGACGATCTTCTTTGGCATGGATGTGACCGCCCCGCCCTTTGACGATATCCGGGTGCGCCGGGCCCTCGACCTTGCCATCGACCGCAACGCCATCGTGCGCGCGGTGATGCGCGGCCATGCCGTGCCGGCCGGCATGCTGACGGAGCCGGGCGTGCGCGGCCATGATCCCGCTCTCGACCAGCCGACCCAACCCGACCCGGCGGCGGCCCGTGCCCTGCTCGCCGAGGCCGGCTTTCCGGAGGGGTTCGAGACGGTGCTCGATTGTCCGAACGATCGGTATGTGAATGACGAGGCGATCTGTCAGGCGGTGGTCGGCATGCTGGCCCGGATCGGCGTGCGGGCCGAGCTGTCGAGCCGTCCGCGCACCCTGCATTTCGCCCTGATCCAGAACCGCGAGACCGATTTCTATCTGCTGGGCTGGGGCAACCCGGTGCTCGATTCCCATTATGTGTTCAATCATCTGATGCTCACCGGTGCGGGCTGGAACGCCACCGGCTGGTCCGACCCCGCCTTCGATGCGCTGGTGGGGCGTATCGCGACCGAAACCGACGCCGAGGCCCGGCTGGAGCTGATCGGGCAGGCCTGGGCGATGCAGGACAGGGCGAAGATCTATCTGCCCGTCCATCATCAGGGTCTGATCTGGGCGATGCGCCGCGATTTCACTGTCCCCATCCAGCCCGACAACCAGCCCCAGTTCCGCTATGCCGTGCTGGGCGATGGGGGCTGATAGGCAATGCTGATCTGGCTGGCCGGGCGGCTGGCGCAGGCTCTGCTGGTTCTGCTGGTGGTCGCGGCCGCCAGTTTCGCGCTGTTCCGGTTTGTCGGCGACCCGGTGAACAACATGGTCGGCCAGGAGGCGAGTGCCGAGGAACGCGCCGCCATCCGGGCCGAGCTGGGGCTCGACGACCCTTTCCCGGTGCAGTTCACGCGCTTTGTCGGGCAGGCGGCGCAGGGCGATTTCGGCACCTCCTACCGGCTCCAGCGTCCGGTTGCGGAGGTGATGGGCGAGCGACTGCCGGCGACGGTGGAGCTGGTCGTGGCCTCGGCCCTGATCTCGATCCTGCTCGGCATTCCGGCGGGTATCTGGGCCGCGCTCAGGCCGCGAGCCTGGACGACGCGCACGCTGATGGCGGTCAGTCTGGTGGGGGTGTCGCTGCCCACCTTCGTGATCGGGCTGATGCTGATCTATCTCTTCGCCGTCCTGCCGACGACGCTGGGTGCCGGCGGCCTGCCCGCTTTCGGGCGCGGTGAGGTGGTGGATCTCGGCGGCTGGACCACGGGCCTGCTCACCCCATCGGGCCGGGCCAGCCTGATCCTGCCGGCGATCACGCTGGCGTTGTTCCAGACCACGCTCGTCATGCGGCTTACACGCGCCGAGATGCTCGACGTGCTGAGCCGCGATTTCATCCGCTTCGCAAGGGCGCGCGGCCTTAGCGTTCGCCGGCTCTATCTGCGCCATGCGCTGAAGAATGCCAGCCTGCCGGTGATCACCATCATCGGGCTCAATATCGGGGCGCTGATCGCCTTCTCGATCGTCACGGAGACGGTATTCGCCTGGCCGGGGCTGGGCTCGCTCTTCCTGCAATCGGTGCAGTTCGCCGACGTGCCGCTGATGGCGACCTTTCTGCTGTTCACAGCTCTGGTGTTCGTCACCGTGAACCTGCTGGTCGACCTCGCCTACCATCTGATCGATCCACGGCTGCGCCAGGGGCTGGCAGGCTGATGCTGGCCCGGCTCTGGCAGAACGATCTGGTGCATGATTTCGCCATCTCGCCGGTCACGCTGACGGCCGGGCTGGCCACGCTGATCTGTGTGCTGGCCGCCATCCTCGCGCCTCTGATCGCACCTCAGGACCCCTTCGACCCCGCCCAGCTCGACCTGATGGACAGCTTCCGCCCGCCGCTCTGGATGGAGGGCGGGGCCGCACCCTTCCTGCTCGGCACCGATGATCAGGGCCGTGACCTGTTCTCGGCCATCCTTTACGGCATGCGTCTGTCGCTGATCGTGGGCTTCGCTGCCGTGGCGCTGTCGGTCCTGATCGGCACCTCGCTCGGGCTGATCGCGGGCACGCTGGGCGGCTGGGCAGGCACGGCGATCATGCGTGCGGCCGATGTGCAGCTGACCATCCCCGGCATTCTGGTAGCCCTGCTGGTCGACGGGCTGGCGCGGGCGCTGTTCCCCGGCCTGCACGCCGAATTTGCGATCGCGATCCTGATCTTCGCCATCGGCATTTCCGAATGGCCGCAATATGCCCGTGTCACCCGGGCCGCCGCCCTGCGCGAGCGCGAAAAGGACTATGTCGCCGCTGCCCGTCTGGTGGGGGTGAGCCGGGCGCGCATCATGCTCACCCACATCCTGCCCAACTGTCTCGGGCCCGTCTTCGTGCTGGCCACGCTCGGGCTGGCGCTGGCCATCATCGCCGAAGCCACGCTGAGCTTCCTTGGCGTCGGCATGCCGCCGACCGCGCCCTCGCTCGGCACGCGGATCCGGATCGGCAATGATTTCCTGTTCTCGGGTGAATGGTGGCTGGTGCTGTTCCCTGCCGCCGCGCTCGTCATCCTGACCCTGTCGGTGAACCTGCTGGGCGACTGGCTGCGCGACGCCCTCGACCCGACCCTGAAGGCGGGGCGATGACAACGGCCCCCCTGTTGAGCTTGACCGATCTTTCGGTCGGTTTCACGCGGCGCGGGCGCGTCACCAGTGTCTTGGAGGAGATCGGCTTCGAGCTGGCGCGCGGCGAGATCCTGGGCATTGTCGGCGAATCCGGGGCCGGAAAATCGCTGACCGGTC
>CAZPBH010000230.1:0-4161 GCA_964584645.1 uncultured Rhodospirillales bacterium
AATGTGCGTCTCGTGAAGGGCCGCTGGAAACGGCAGAACCGGTGGCTCGAGTATCGCGACCGCGATACCCGCCGGATGGATACCGATCGTGGGCTCGTCGAGGTCTGGTTCGCCCCGCCGGTCGAGGGCGCGCCGCGCATGCCCGTGCGTATGGAGATCTCCAGCCCGTTCGGGGCCGGGCTCGCCCATCTCGTGGACTTCGAGGTGCTCGACAAGCAGGCGGCGGACAGCGATCCCGCCGCTGCCGTGGTTACCGATTCGGTGGAACCGTCGGGCGTCGAAGCAACACCTTCCGAAGACAGGAACCTCCGCTGAGCTCAGGCAGCAAAGCGGGGCGCGTCGAGGAACCGTCCAATGCCCGCCAGCAGCTCGCGCGGATCGGCAACGACCTCGTCAGCGGCCAGATCCTCGACCGCATCCTGCAGATAGCCATAGCCGGCCAGCAGGGTCGCGGTGCCGGCCTCCCGCCCCGCCTGAATGTCGTTGCGGTTGTCGCCGACCATCAGCGCCCGGTCCGGGGCAGCGCGCAGCCCGCCCAGAACCCAGGTCACGCTCCGCCCGTCGGGCTTGCGATAAGGCAGGGTATCGCCGCCGGCGATGGCACCGAACAGACCGTGCCAGCCCATCCGGTCCAGCAGATGGCGGGTTGCAGCCTGCGGCTTGTTGGTGCACAGCCCGAGCTGGACGTTCATCTCGTCCAGCCGGCCCAGCATGTCCTCAATCCCCGGAAAGGCGGATTGCCGGTCGACCGGCCAGGTGGCATAGAGCTCAAGAAAGGTCGCATGCACCCTTTCAGGCGCCACATCCGCGCCCGGCACGCGCGCCAGCGCCCGGTCGATCAGCCGCCCGGCACCATCACCGATCATGGAAATCACATCCGCGCGCTTGACCGGTGGCAGGTCGTAATGAAAGAACGCAGCCGACAGGGCGCCGGCAATGTCGCCCGCACTGTCGACCAGCGTCCCGTCCAGGTCGAACACGACCGCCTCGAACCGTTCGCGAATGTCATGCATGAGCCCGCACGCCGATCTTGTCGCGCCCACTGGCGCCCCGTGCTCACCTTAGGGCCCGCTCGCGCGCGGCGGCAAGGGCCAAGCGCGTGAGCGTCGGGCCGGCCCCCGCGATCGTGATCCTCGCCGCAGGTCAGGGCACAAGGATGCGCTCATCGCGCCCGAAGGTCATGCATCAGGTCGCCGGGCGCGCGATGCTGGCCCAGGTGCTGGCGGTGGCCGAATCACTGGAGCCCGCCTCGATCACCGTCGTCATCGGCCCCGACATGGAGGACGTGGCAGGGGCTGTGCACCCCCACGCTACCGTCGTGCAGGAGGAACGGCGCGGCACCGGCGATGCGCTGGCGCGCGCCCGGACGCGCCTGGGCGAGGGCACCGGCCCCCTGCTCGTTCTGTATGGCGATTGCCCGCTGGTGGAGCGCGCGCTTCTGGTCGCGATGCTGGAGAGGTTCGGGGAGGAAGACCAGCCGGCGGCCGTCGTCTTCGGGGCTCAGCTTGAGGAGCCCGGCCAGTATGGACGGCTCGTCACCGATGCCGTGGGACGCCTCATGCGGATTGTCGAGGCAGCTGATGCAACACCTGAGGAAAGCCACATAAAGCTCTGTAATGGTGGCTTCATGGTGCTGGAGCGCCGGGGTCTGTGGCAGCGGCTCGACCGGCTCCAGCCGGCCAATGCGAAGGGCGAGCTCTATCTGACCGACCTGATCGCCCAGCTGACCCATGATGATGAGCGGGCGGCGGTGGTGGAGGGCGATCCTGCCAACTTCCTCGGTGTCAACACGCGTGCCGAGCTGGCCCGGGCGGAGGCGATCCTGCAGGCGCGGCTGCGTGTGGCGGCGCTTGATCTCGGTGTCACCATGATGGCCTCGGAAACCGTGTTCTTCAGCCATGACACCCGCCTTGCCCCGGATGTGGAGATCGAGCCGCATGTCGTCTTCGGCCCCGGGGTGTCCGTGGCCACAGAGGCAAAGATCCGCGCCTTCAGCCATCTGGAGGGGGTCAATGTGGGCGAGGGGGCGGTCATTGGCCCCTATGCACGGCTGCGGCCGGGTTCGGAAATCGCGGAAGGGGCGCGGGTCGGCAATTTCGTGGAAGTGAAGAACGCCCGGCTCGGTCCCGGGGCCAAGGCCAATCACCTGAGCTATCTGGGCGACGCCGATATCGGGGCGGGCGCGAATATCGGGGCCGGAACCATCACCTGCAATTATGATGGCTACGCCAAGCATCGCACGACCATCGGAGCCGATGCCTTCATCGGCTCCAACAGCGCGCTGGTGGCCCCGGTCAGTGTCGGCGAGGCGGCGATCGTGGGGGCGGGCAGCACCATCACCCGCAACGTGCCGTCGGGCGCGCTCAGCGTGGCGCGCGGGCGCCAGCACGATATCGAGGATTGGGCGCGCCGCTTTCACGAACGCCATGGGAAGGCCGATAGATCCTCGTGACCCTCGCAGGCAGGAACTGATCCATGTGCGGCATCGTCGGTGTCATCGGCGCCAAACCCGCTGCCCCCCTCCTGATCGAGGCGCTGAAGCGGCTGGAATATCGGGGCTATGACAGTGCCGGGCTTGCCGTGCTTGACGGATCGGGCATCGACCGCCGGCGGGCGCCGGGGAAGATCGCCAATCTGGAGGCACGGCTGGCCGAAGCGCCGCTGCCGGGAAGCCTCGGCATAGGGCACACGCGCTGGGCGACCCATGGCGCGCCGGTCGAGCTCAACGCCCATCCTCACGCCACCGCCCATGTCGCGGTCGTCCATAACGGGATCATCGAGAACCACGCCACCCTGCGGGCCGAGCTGGAGGGTGAGGGCGTGGTCTTCGCCTCGCAGACCGATACCGAGGTGGTGGCCCAGCTTGCCAGCCGGCTGATCGAGCAGGGGGCTACCGCCGAGGAAGCGGTGCGGATGACGCTCGCCCGGCTGGAGGGCGCCTTCGCGCTGGCCTTCCTGTTCACGGCCCGGCCCGATTTTCTGGTGGGCGCGCGCCAGGGGCCGCCGCTCGCGGTCGGCTATGGCGATGGCGAGATGTATCTGGGCTCCGATGCGCTGGCGCTGGCGCCACTGACCGACCGTATCGGCTATCTGGAGGATGGCGATACCGTCTGGCTTTCCCGCGAGGGCGCCCGGTTCACGGATGCCGCAGGCGCTGAGGTCGAACGGCCTATCCGCCGCACGGCCCTCACCGGTGCCCTCATCGGCAAGGGCAATCACCGGCACTTCATGGAAAAGGAAATCCATGAACAGCCAGCCGTGATCGGCGATACCTTGTCGGCCTTCGTGCATCCGACCACGGGGCAGCTTGACCTGCCGCCCTTCAGCTTTGCCCCGGAGGCGGCCAGCCGCATCACCCTGACGGCCTGCGGCACGGCGTTCTATGCGGGCATGATCGGCCGTTACTGGCTGGAGAGCCTCGCCGGCATGCCGACCGAGGCGGAGATCGCCAGCGAGCTGCGCTATCGCGACGCGCCGCAAGAGCCGGGTGCGCTCACCATCACCATCTCGCAGAGCGGCGAGACCGCGGACACGCTGGCCGCGATGCGCCATCTCTCCGATCAGGGCCGGCCGAGCCTTGCCATCGTGAACGCTCCGGAGAGCACCATGGCGCGCGAGGCTGCGGCCGTGCTGCACACCCTGGCCGGACCCGAGATCGGGGTGGCCTCGACCAAGGCCTTCACCACCCAGCTTGCGACCCTCGCGGTGCTGGCGCTCGTGCTGGCGCGCCGTCGCGGCCGGCTGACCGAGGCGCGGGAGGCCGATCTCGTCCAGGCGCTGCGTCAGGTGCCGGCCCAGGCCGCCCAGGTGCTGCACATGGCCGATACCATCGCTGGCATCGCCCACGACATCGCAGAGGCGCGCGGGGTGTTGTATATCGGCCGCGGCACGGGCTATCCGCTGGCGCTGGAAGGGGCGCTCAAGCTCAAGGAAATCAGCTATCTGCACGCCGAAGGTTATGCGGCGGGTGAAATGAAGCACGGGCCCATCGCCCTGATCGACGAGACCGTCCCGGTGATCGTCGTCGCCCCCCGCGATCGCTGGTTCGAGAAGACGGCCTCCAATCTGGCCGAGGTCGCCGCGCGCGGCGGGCGGATCCTGCTGCTCTCTGATGAGGCCGGCTGCGAGGCGCTGGGGGATACGGTCGAATGGGCGCTGACC
>CAZPBH010000231.1:0-3850 GCA_964584645.1 uncultured Rhodospirillales bacterium
ATCGTGGTCATGAAGCCATGGACGATGCCGATCTTCTGCTGCAGGCCGAAGGCAACAGGCGCCAGGCAGTTGGTCGTGCAGCTGGCGTTGGAGACGATCCTGTGATCGCCGGTCAGCTTGTCATGGTTGACGCCGTAGACCACCGTCAGATCCTCGTCCTTGGCCGGCGCGCTGATCAGGACCTTTTTCGCGCCCGCCTGCAGATGCTTGCCGGCATCGTCGCGGTTGGTGAACCGGCCGGAACATTCCAGCGCGATGTCGATGTCGAGGTCCTTCCACGGCAGCTGGGCCGGATCGGCGATCTGGAAGGCCTTCACGTTGCGGCCGTCGATGGTGATCCCCTCGCCGCTGGCGCTCACCGTCCCCGGATAGCGACCGTGCACCGTATCGTATTTCAGCAGATGCGCGTTGGTGTGCGCGTCGGCCAGATCGTTCACCGCGACGACCTCGATATCGCTGCGCTGGTTCTCGGCGATGGCGCGCAGGACAAGGCGCCCGATCCGCCCGAACCCGTTGATCGCTACACGAACTGCCATGGTACTTCCTCCTTCGACCTCAGGACGATGTTGAACTGTGCTGCCCGATCGACGTCAGCCCAGCGCCAGCCGTTCCCTGGCAAGCGCGGCGACGTTGGCCGGGGTGATCCCGAAATGCTCGTAAAGCGCCTCATAGGGACCCGAGGCGCCGAACCCGTTCATGCCGACGAACCCGCCCTGGGGACCGGTCAGACGATCCCAGCTGCCGCGGATGCCGGCCTCGACGGCGATGCGCACCGTGCCCTCGGGCAGGATGCCGGCGCGATAGCGCGCGTCCTGAGCCTCGAACAGCTCGACACAGGGCATCGAGACCACGCTGGCGCCGATGCCCTCGGCCTCCAGCAGGTCGCGAGCCTGCATGGCGATCTCGACCTCAGAGCCGCTGGCGATCAGCGTCACCTTGTGGATGTTCCCCGCCGAACGCAGGATATAGCCGCCGAGGGCCGCCTGGTTCACATCCGTGTGCTCGACCCGGTAGGTCGGCAGGTTCTGGCGGGTCAGGGCGAGCACCGAGGGCGTGCTGTCCGCGTTCAGGGCGATCTCCCAGCACTCCGCGGTCTCCACCGCATCGCAGGGGCGCAGGAACAAAAGGTTGGGGATGGCGCGCAGCGCCCAGTAATGCTCGACTGGCTGATGGGTCGGCCCGTCCTCGCCCAGCCCGATGCTGTCATGGGTCATCACATGGATCGCCCGCACCCCCATCAGCGCCGCCAGCCGGATCGACGGGCGGGCATAATCGGAGAAGGTCAGGAAGGTGCCGCCGAAGGGCAGCAGCCCGCTATGCAGGGCCAGCCCGTTCATGGCGGCCGCCATGCCATGCTCGCGCACGCCGTAACGGACATAGCTGCCGCCGAAATCGCCGCCTGAGATGTCGACGCAATCGGCCGCCCGGGTGAGGTTGGAGCCCGTGAGATCGGCCGAGCCGCCGATCAGGCCGACCGAGCCGGGGCTGATGGCATCGATGACGCCCTGGCTCGCCTTGCGGGTCGCCAGCTTCGGACGTTCGGTGCTGATCTTCTTCTTGTGTGCGGCGATGCGCTGGCGCAGCTCGGGCGGGCGTGGGTCGAGCCAGTTGGCGCGGAAGGCCTCACCCTCGGGCGCAGCGGCAAGGCGGTCTTCCCATGCCTGACGCCCGGCCATGCCGCGCTGGCCGATGGCCGTCCAGGCCGCGCGTATGTCCTCGGGGATCTCGAAGGGCGGATGCGGCCAGCCCAGCTGTTCGCGGGCGGCCGCGATCTCGTCCGCGCCGAGCGGCGCGCCATGAACGGAGGCCGTGCCGGCCTTGTTCGGTGCACCGAAACCGATGGTGGTGCGACACGCGATCAGGCTCGGCCGCTCGTCCTCCAGCGCCTGCTCGATGGCGACCCGGACGGCCTCCTCGTCATGGCCGTCGACGCGCTGGGTATGCCAGCCATAGGCATCGAAGCGCGCCGGCACATCCTCGGTGTAGGCGAGGCTGGTCGGACCGTCGATGGAGATGCCGTTATCGTCATAAAGCACGATCAGCCGGCCGAGCCCGAGATGGCCCGCCAGGCTGCAGGCCTCATGGCTGACGCCTTCCATCAGATCGCCATCGCTGGCGATGACCCAGCAGCGATGGTCGACGAGATCATCGCCGAAGCGGGCGTTGAGCAGCCGTTCGCCCAGCGCCATGCCGACGGCCGTGGCGATGCCCTGGCCAAGCGGCCCGGTTGTGGTCTCGATCCCGGCGGCGAGGTCGACCTCGGGATGGCCGGCCGTCAGGCTGCCGATCTGGCGGAAATTCTTCAGCTGGTCCAGCGTCATCGCGGCGTAGCCGGTCAGATGGTTGAGCGCGTAGAGCAGCATCGAGCCATGCCCGGCCGACAGCACGAACCGGTCGCGATCCGGCCAGTCGGGATGGCTGGGATCGAATTTCAGGAAATGCTCGTAGAGGACGGTTGCGACATCGGCCATGCCCATCGGCATGCCGGGATGGCCCGAATTCGCCTGCTGGACAGCGTCCATGGCCAGCGCGCGCAAGGCATTGGCCTTCATCGCGTGGGTAATCTCGCTCATTGATCGTGGCCTCTCGCCCCCGGCAACCCCGCCCATCATCCCCGGCCCCGGCATGTGGCACATCCGCCAGAAGGGCCCAAGACGTTGAATTGGCGACAGCTTGGCCGCACCCCCCCAACCCGTCAAGTCACGATTTGGGAGGCTGGCTTGCGTGGATTGGCCAAACCGGATTGTGGAACCAACTTCACAAGCCATGAGACATGCACCCCCTCTGGCCTGTGTGCTTCTGGCGCTCATCCTTGCCCCCGCCGCGGCAGCCGAGGAGCTGATCTGGGTTGAGCCCGGGATCGACACCTCCCCGCCACCGCTGGAACAGGCGCTTGAGGCCGCCGCGCGCGAGCGCGAACAGGAACGCAAGGCGGAGGCAAACCGCCAGTTCCTCTCCGACATCCGGCGCGCGCGCGAATTGCTGCGCGAGCTTCAGGGGCTGAGCGGCGAGGTCGGCTGGGCGGCGGAGGCCTATCAGCGGGCCCAGCGCCGCTATGACGACGACCTGACGGCCCGGCGCGAGGAGAATCTGCGCGAGCTGCTGGATCGCGGCCTGCGCAAGGAGGCGGCCGCGCGGGTCATCCATGCCGGGCTGGAGGAACGCAATGGCGAGGGCTCGGCGCTGGTGCGCGCTGTCGGCGAGGCCATCGGCACGCTGCAGGCCCGCCGGGCCGAGGCGGCGGCCACCCTGCAGCCGCAATGATCTTCACCCTCGTCTCCCGTCAGGCGTGACAAGGGGGCGCCCGCACGCTATCAACCCGCATCCTCATGCCGAACGGTAATGACCGGCACCCCATAACTTCCGAGCTCCGATCACCTTGTCAGCATTCGCGGCACAATTCCTGAAATGGCTCTATCGAGGCGAGCGGGCGCTCACCGCGCTGGCCTTCGCGGCCATGGCGGCGGTGCTGATCGCCGATGTGCTGAGCCGGGAATTCGCCGGCCGGGGGCTGGTCTGGGCGCCGCAGGCGGGCGTGTTCGCGATGATCATCGTGGCGTTTCTGGGGATCGGTGTCGCCAGCGCCACCGGGAGCCATCTGCGCCCGCGCTTTGCCGACCGGCTGATCCCCGAGCGCTTCGGCCCGCTGGTCGACCGGGCGGCGGAGTTTCTCTTCGCGCTTTTCTGCGCCGGTTTCGCGGTGATGGCCTTCATGGTGGTGGAGGAGACGGCCGATCTGGGCGAACGCTCGCCGACCCTGCGCTGGCCGGTCTGGCCGTTCCAGGCGGTGCTGGTCGCGGCCTTCCTGATCGCGGCCATCCGGCACACGCTCTTCGGCCTGTTTCCCAAG
>CAZPBH010000231.1:3860-4145 GCA_964584645.1 uncultured Rhodospirillales bacterium
AGCACCGGCAGGTCGGGCCGGTCGCGCGCCACCCGCAGGGCGAGGCCGATCCCGGGCCGGTCGATCAGCATCCGGTTGATCAGCATCCAATCGATCAGCGCAGGCCCGAAGGCGAGGGCCGCTAGATGGAAGCTCTCGGCCTCGTCCTGCTGCTGGTCGTCCGGATGGGAGATATCTGGAACCGTTCGCCCGACCAGCCCCCCAACTCGGTAGCCCAGGAACGCGGCGAGCGCGGGGTTGGCATGACGGATCGTCCCATCCAGTTCGCAGATTCCGATGCCGAGC
>CAZPBH010000232.1:0-1251 GCA_964584645.1 uncultured Rhodospirillales bacterium
TCCGGCGCGCTTTGGGCACGATACGCGGGTCGGTCGTGTAGACGCCATCGACATCCGTGTAGATATCGCAGCGATCGGCCTCCAGCGCGGCGGCCAGTGCCACGGCCGAAGTGTCCGAGCCGCCGCGCCCCAATGTCGTGATCCGGTTGCGGGTGCCCAGCCCCTGAAAGCCTGCAACGACCGGCACCTCGCCCGCGGCCATGCGGCGGCGCAGCTCCCCGGTCTCGATGTCGAGGATACGCGCCTTGGCATGGACCTCATCGGTGCGCACCGGCAGTTGCCAGCCAAGCCAGCTGCGCGCGGCGATGCCCTCTGCCTGAAGCGCCAGCGCCGTCAGCCCGCTTGAGATCTGCTCCCCGCTCGCGACGATGGAGTCATACTCGCGGGCATCATGCAGCGGGGAGATGTCCCGGCAATATCCGACAAGCTGGTTGGTCACACCCGCCATGGCCGAGACCACGACCGCGACCTCATGGCCGGCGGCGACCTCGCGAGCGACCTTGGCAGCCACACCCTTGATGCGCTCGATATCGCCAACGCTCGTGCCGCCGAATTTCAGAACCAGTCGGGCCATGGGGAAAGCTTCAGGAGAACGGGATTACGGGCAGCGCCGAAGCCGGGCCGACCATGGGGCGACCTTGGCAGGAAACGCGGCGTCTCCATACTCCCTTCCATGACCTTCAGGCAAGCAGAGGCCGCGATGACCGCCATGCATGACATCACCTCATCCGGTCGGGAAGGGATCGACGCGGCCGAGGTCGCGAAGTTCAGCGCGCTTGCCCGAAGCTGGTGGGACGAACGCGGTCCGCACGGGCCCCTGCACCGGCTCAATCCGGCGCGGCTGCAGTTCATTCGCGAAGCTGTTGCGGAAACCGACGGACCGCCGGTGCTGGCTGCCCGTCCGCTGGTCGGCCGAAAGGCGCTCGATATCGGGTGTGGCGGCGGGCTGGTGAGCGAACCGCTCGCCCGCATGGGGGCCGAGGTGACGGGGATCGACGCCGATCTGACAGCCATCGAAGTTGCCAATGCCCACGCCGCCGAGGCCGGGCTCGCCATCACCTACCGCGCAGCGGAAGCCGGGCAACTGGCCGATGAAGGCCGGCAATTCGATGTCGTCACCGCGCTGGAGATCATCGAGCATGTGCCCCATGCCGACCGCTTTCTCGATGCCTGTGCCGCGCTGACAGCCCCCGGCGGTGTGCTGGTCCTCTCAACGCTCAACCGCAGCTGGAAGAGCCTCGCCTTCGGGGT
>CAZPBH010000232.1:1261-4129 GCA_964584645.1 uncultured Rhodospirillales bacterium
CGGATCGTGCCGCGCGGCACGCATGACTGGCGCAAGTTCGTCAAGCCGTCCGAACTGGCCGAGGCGCTGGGAGAACGCGGGCTGCGCCCGTTCCGCACCGCCGGCCTGCTGCCCGACCTGCAGGGCGGCTTCAGGCTGTCGCAGCGCCGGCTCGGCATCAACTACATGATCGCGGCCGTCAAGCCCGGCTGACCCTTAGTGCCTCAGGCATCATCGGTGCGCAGCCAGGGGATGCTGGCGATCTCGATGCCCTCATCGCGCAGCTTGTCCGCCTCCTTCGGCGTCGTGTCGCCGCGGATCGCGCGCTCCGGCGCCTCGCCCGCATGGATGGCGCGGGCCTCCTTGGCGAATTGATCGCCGACATCCTCGGTATTCGCCTCGACGAACTTCTGGAATGCCCGCAGGCGCCGGCGCAGCTCGGCCATACGCAGGGCCGGATGCGGCACCTCACCCGGTGGCTGAACCTCACCCGGTGGCTGCACCTCGCCCTCCGCCTGTTGGGTGGGTGCGTCTGCCTGATCGGTCGTGGCCTCATGCCGGTGGCGGCCGCCGATGGCCGGCGCCATGGGCGCACGCTCGATCCGCTGGTCGCCGCAGACCGGGCAGGCGATCAGACCGCGCGCGGCCTGGGCCTCGAAATCCTCGCTGTTGCGGAACCAGCCCTCGAAACGGTGGTCTTCACCACAGCGCAACGTATAGCGGATCATCGGGGCCGATCCGACCGGTCATATCCGGGCAGGGTGCAGATCGTGCACATCATGTCTTGTTGGGCACTCCGAATTCGCCTTCAATGAGGCTGACAAGATTGGGCAGGGTCACCCAACCGGCAATGTTGTGCAGACCCCGGGCCCGGCCGACCGCCAGTTTTTCACAGAGTGCAGGGTCATGAGCGTTCACAGCAAGCCGCACGGTCCCATCCCGACTCCAAGCCTGTCGCGCCCCTCCGACTGGGCGGTGCGCTTCTCGCCGCTGATCCGGGCGCGCGGCCCGGTACTGGACATCGCCTGCGGCAGCGGCCGCCATATCCGCTTCTTCCACGATCGGGGCCACCCCGTGACGGGCATCGATATCGACCATCGCTCGGTCGAGGATCTCTACGGGATTGACGGGATCGAGATCCTGCGCGCCGATCTGGAGGGCGAGGAGGGCTGGCCGCTCGGCGAACGGAAGTTCAGCGCCGTGGTGGTGACGAACTATCTTCACCGGCCGCTTTTTCCCCAGATCCTCGACGCGCTCGAACCCGATGGCGTGCTGATCTACGAGACCTTCGGGCTCGGCAATCAGCATTTCGGCCGGCCCAGCCACCCCTCCTTCCTGTTGCGGGCGGGCGAGCTGATCGAGATGGTGCGTGGACGACTGGAGATCGTGGCGTATGAGAATGGCGAGGTAACGCTGCCGCGCCCGGCGGTGATCCAGCGCCTGTGCGCGGTCAACAGCACCTGCCCCGATACCGACCGCGATTGCGACCCCCCGCCGGCGCCGCTTCCTCTCGGTTGATCAGGGACCCCAGCTGATCAGGGACCGGCGAAGGGACGGTCGTGCCGCAGGCTCGGCAGACGATCACGCACCCTTGCCACATGGTCGGCCTCGATCTCGGCCAGCGCGAGGCCGGGCTTGTCCCCGGCATCGGCCAGCACCTCGCCCCAGGGGTCGACAATCAGCGCATGGCCATAGGTCTTCCGGTCGCGGTGATGGGTGCCCGTCTGGGCGGGTGCCACCACATAGGCCGCGTTCTCGATCGCCCGGGCGCGCAGGAGTGCATGCCAATGGGCCTCGCCCGTCGGCACGGTGAAGGCACTCGGCACCATCAGGATCGTCGCCCCGGCCTGCGCCAGCCCGCGATAGAGTGTGGGAAAGCGCAGATCATAGCAGATCGTGAGCCCGACCTTGCCGAAGGGCAGCTCGACCGCCACCGCCTCGGTGCCCGCATCATAGAGCGCGCTCTCGCGATAGGCCTCGCCGCCGCCAAGGTCGATATCGAACAGGTGGATCTTGTCGTAGCGGGCCAGCACCTCGCCCGAGGGATCAACGAGGAAAGAACGGTTGGCGAGGCGCGGCGCGTTGTCCCCGTCGGCATCCTTGCGGATGGCGAGTGAGCCGATCAGCAGATGGATCTTCAACCTTGCTGCCAGCGCGCGCAGCTCCTCAAGCGGCTGGCAGTTCGCCTCGGGCTCGGCCTGGACCAGCAGCGCCTCGCGCCCGAAGGCCAGAAAGCCGGTATTCTCCGGCGTCGCCACGAACCCGGCACCCTCACCGGCCGCGCGCTCGACAAGCTCGAACAGCTCCGGCCTTGTGGCCTGCCAATCTGGCCGGGCGTTCAGCTGGACGGCGGCGACACGCATCAGCCGGCAAGCAGACGATCAAGCTCGCCCGAGCGTTCCAGCGCGTGCAGCTCATCCGATCCGCCGATACCCTTCCCGCCAATGAAGATCTGCGGGACCGTCCGGCGCCCCTCGGCACGCTCGATCATCGTCTTCTTGGCGTTCGGGTCGCTGAAAACGTCGATCTCGGTGAACGGGACCTCCTTGGTCTGCAGCAGCTTCCTGGCGCGGGCGCAGTAACCACAGAAGGGACTGGTGTAGATTTCGACTTCGGCCATGATCGCTCTCGCCTTGATCCTGATTGAGCCTGCGCCGGATATGGGTCAGCTGGCGTCCTCGGGCACCACACGGGCCAGCGTCAGGCCCATGACCTGCCCTGCCCCGGCTGCATGCAGCACGCGCGCGCAGGCTGCCAGCGTGGCCCCCGTCGTGGTGACATCATCGACCAGAAGCACACGCTTTCCCGCGAGACTGTCACGATGGCGCGGTGTGAGCGCAAAGGCACCAGCGACGTTGCGCGCCCGCCCCTCACGCGATTTGCCGGCCT
>CAZPBH010000233.1:0-4117 GCA_964584645.1 uncultured Rhodospirillales bacterium
AGGCTTGGCAATCTTCACGGCAAGAAAATGACCGGCGCAACAACCCGCTTCTGACGGACAGGCCACGCCAAGCCGCGGTGTATATCAACTTCATCTGCTGGTGTGAAGTTTGCCGTGGCGAACCCATCTCCGGCACGCGCAGATCGGCCACGCCACAGCGATCCCGATAAGGCGTCCGAAAGTTGAAACTTCAAGAGGGTAGTGCCGCATGGTGAAACGGTTGCGCCTTGGACGAATGGCCGCATCCGCCGCCCTGGTGTCCCTTGGCCTGATGGCCGGCACGCCGACAGCTTCGGCGGCGAATGGCCCCGAACCCGCCGCCATCGCGGCCCGACTGCAGGGAAGCTGGACCAATCTGGCGCAGATCGCCGGGGCCTACGGTACCGGGGGCACCGATGCCAGCGTGGATGCCCGGTTCATGGAAATGGCCGTTGTCGAGGCCCCGGCCTTTGGCGATCACGTGGTCTACCTGCAATGGCGGGCGCCCGATGCCGAGGGTCGGGTGACACGCCAGCGGCTATGGGCCTTTGATCGCGACGCGGAAGGCCGGACCATCATGCGCTTCTTTGCCCTGCTGGATGCCAACGCCCTGATCGATGCGCACCGAACCGCGCCGGAACGCTTCGCCCGTCTGTCGCCGGCCGACGTCACAGGCTATCCCGAGGGCTGTACCCTGCCCTTCACGGAGATCGCCGGCGCCTATGTCGGGTCGATCCCGGAGAGCTGCGTGATCACCGCCCAGCGCAGCGGCCGCACCATGCGGATCGAGGCCCATATCCGGGTCGAGCCCCGACGTTTCGTCTATGACGAGAGGGGCATCATGGGCGATGGCAGCATCGTCTTCGATGTGCCGCAGCGGCTGGAACGATTCGAGGCCGACCGTCTGCCCGAGCCTGAGGATGACCAGCTTCCGGCAACCGGCCCCTAGGGCAAATTCCGATCAGATGGAATCATCTGATCGGAAAACTTGTCCAGTTTGACAACAAGTTAGAGCGGAATCACGCGTTCAGTCCGAACGCGATCCTCTCTAGCCAGCGGACTTCTGGGCCAGCCAGGTCGCGAGAATTTCGGCGCCGGTTGCATTCCAGATCGCCCCGGCTTCGAGCACATGGTCCAGGGCGGCCTCGACCGCCCCGATGCGATGTGGCTGGCCCGTCACCCAGCTGGTCAGCGCCAGCGACATCACCCGCCCGCCGAACCGCCTTGCATCGCCAGCCAGCGCCGTCCGGGCATCGACCACCTGCTCGACGAACCTCTCCTCGTCGTGCCGGTAGTGCATCAGGATCAGATAATCGTCCAGCTCACCGCTGTGCGGCATGGCGTGGAGCGTTCCGGCCTGCGTCCGGAAGGGATAGGGCAGATCGTCATTCGGCCAGTCACAAAGATAGCTGATGCCCCGCGCGGCCAGCAGGTCGGGTGTGCGGAAGCTTTCGCTCTTGGCCACGCCGAGCCAGCCGGTGACGGGCTGGCCGGTGGCGCTGCGCAGGACCTCAAGGCTTTCCTCGATGATCGCGACCTCCTCGGCCTCGCTCAGCTCGGCGTGGATCGGCCGGCCCATGTCGACGCCATGGGCGATGACCTCATGGCCGGCCTCGACCACCGCCTCGACAAGGTAGGGGTAGCGTTGCGCCACGGCCGAATTCATCGGGACGGACGCCTTCAGCCCCCGCGCCCTCAGCGCCTCCAGCAGCCGGAAGATGCCGATACGGTTGCCATAATCGCGCAGGCTGTAATGGCGCAGATCGGGATAGGGGGTCACCATCCCGCCCGGCACCGCAAAGGGCTTCTTGCCCATGTCTTGGGGAAACCATTCCACCGCAATCGTGATCCACAGCGCCAGATCGGCGCCGTCGGGCCAAGTGACGGGGGTGCGGCTGCGGATCGGCGACCAGGCATAGCGATCATGATCCATGCCGTAGGAGCGATGCGGATAGGCCATGAAGGCCGGATCGAGAGCCATCACGAGGCCTCCTGCCAGCGGGAAGCGTAACGCGCCCTGTGCTCGGCGATGGCAGCCTGGACGGGGTCGAAATGATGCTCGATGTACCATTGGGCGATCTCGCGGCCCGTGGTCACCCAGACATCATCATGGGCGGTGATGTGGGCCAGCGCATCCTCGAGGCCCGCGATCCGGTTGGGCTGGCCGACCAGATAGGCATGCAGGGGGATGCACATGACCACCCCGGTATCCTGCGCGATCGCCTCGGCCCGCAACCGGTCGAAATTGCGCTTCAGGATCTCGCCATAGCGGCGCGGCGGCATGTTCATCGCGTTGTAGGTAATCACATCGTTCATCTCGAGGCTGTAGGGGATCGAGATGAACCGGCCGCTCTTCGTGTTGACCGGCATCGGCTGGTCGTCATGGAACAGATCGCAGGTGTAGCTGAGCCCGTATTCCGCCAGCAGGTCCATGGTCCACACATTGTGGGTCAGCGCCGGCGCCAGCCAGCCGGCGATACGCTGGCCGGTGAAGTCCTCGACCGTCTTGATGCTGTCCTCGATGATCGCGCGCTCCTGCGCCTCGCTCATGTTGTAGCAATAGCGGGTGTTGTAGATGCCGTGGGAATAGAACTCCCAGTCACGCTCCATCGCCTGCCGGATGATTTCGGGGTGATGGTCGATCACGGCGACATTCAGGCTGACCGACCCGCGCACGCCATGGGCATCCATAACCTCCATCATCCGGTCATGGGCGACCCGGTTGCCGTAATCGCGCGTGGCATAGGGCACGACATCGGGAAACGGACGGGCCCAGGCGCGGCGCGACGGGTTGATGGGCGGATCCAGCTCGTAATACTCGATATTGGGCGCCACCCAGAACGCCACCCTTGCACCGTTCGGCCAGGTGATCTTCGGGCGCCCGGGCCAGGGCAGATAGTCATAAAGACCCAGATCGGCTTTCATGGCCTCGTCACGATCTCTCATGGTTGCAGGCCATCGCAGGTAAGCCGCAGGGCCGATGCCCGCAAGCGAATGGCTGGACAAACCGGCGCGCAGGGAGGAATCTGCGCTGCCTGCACGCCCGCGCGCTGGATGCGCGGGAGAAACGATCCGGGAGGCGCGTGATGATGAGGGTTCCCGTGCTGCTGATGCTGCTGGCCGTCCCCGGCCTGGCGCGGGCCGAAGGCCCGGCCGGGCTCGCCGCCGCGCTGCAGGGACGCTGGCAGAGTGTGGGTGCAGCCTCCGAAGGCGGGATGATCCAGACAATCCACGCGGTCACCGCCCCGGCTCTGGGCGAGCATGCGCTCTATCTGCAGATGAACCGCGATGATGGCGAAGGTGCCGTGACCCGCCAGCGCCTGTTCATCCTCGAGGCGCTCGAGGGCGGCGGGGTGGCGATGCATTTTCCGGCCCTTGGCGAGGCCGGGCGTTTCGTCGATGGCTGGCAGGACCCTGCGCTCTTTGCCAATCTTGAGGCCGGGGATCTCGACGCCTATCCCGAAAGCTGCGCGGTCCATTGGCACCTTGACGCGGAGGCCGGGTGGACCGGCACGCTGGCGGAGGATCGCTGCCGGATCGTCTCGCGCCATGATGGGGGAATCCGTATCATCAGGGCGCGGTTCACGCTGAAGGGCATGACCCTCACCCAGCTCGAACAGGGCTTCGACGCCGACGGCACAAGGCTGTTTGGCGGTGAGGTGCCCTATCGGTTCGAGCGCGTCGCGGAATAGGCAGCCGGGCCTCCCGGACGATGGAACGTGAAGCGCCCCCGAAAACCCCTCCCTGGCCGATGGGCGTGGCGCCCGGCATCCGTTTCGCCTGCGTGCTGGACGGCAAGGGCGGGGCCCGGCCGGTCGAGCTGGCCGATGCCCAGGACTGGAACCCGGCCCATGGCTATCTCTGGGTGCATCTGGCCCGCGATACCGAGGGCGCCCGCGCCTTCCTGAACGAGGGCGCGAAGCTGCCGGCCGCGGTCAGCCGCCACCTGACCGCCCCGAGTCTGCGCCCACGCACCGAAAGCCTGTCGGGCGGTCTGGCGGCTGCGCTGAGGACGATCGAGCGGCTCGACCGTGCGGATCTCGACCCATGGGACAATGATCTGGCGCCGCTGAACCTCTGGCTCGACGACGGTCGGTGCGTCTCGGCGCGCGATCATGACCATCCGCTGATGGCGATC